>NZ_JAMXXM010000017.1:0-59833 GCF_024129715.1 Acinetobacter lwoffii | reverse complement strand
GTGAAGGCGGTTTCGGTGATCGTCCACAACGTTCGTTTGATGACCGTCCAAAGCGTGACTTCGGTGATCGTCCAGCTCCACGTCGTGAAGGCGGTTTCGGTGATCGTCCACAACGTTCGTTTGATGACCGTCCAAAGCGTGACTTCGGTGATCGTCCAGCTCCACGTCGTGAAGGTGGTTTTGGTGACCGTCCTCGTTCTAATGATGACAACCGTGGCAACCGTGTAGATTATAAACCAGCTCGTGAAGGCGGTTATGGTGATCGTCCAAAACGTGATTTTGGTGATCGTTCAGCTCCACGTCGTGAAGGCGGTTTCGGTGATCGTCCAGCGCGTTCATTCGGTGATGACCGTCCAAAGCGTGATTTCGGTGATCGTCCAGTACGTCGCAACTTTGATGACAAGCCACGTGGTGAACGTTCGTTCGGTGGTGAAGATCGTCCACGTCGTAAATTTAACGACTAATTCAGTCGCTAGATGAAGATAAAAAAACCGGTAGAAATACCGGTTTTTTTATGCATTGAGTTTTTTGCTTTTTAACGTAAAATGTCTACTAAATCATATTTTGTCAGGGTTATGATAATTATTAATATGAAAAGCTTAACTCTTCGATCTCAATTGATAGAGGTGTATATGCCATATATCGCATTGACTTTGATTTTATGTAATATTATCTATTATTTATATAGTCTTTTTAATTAATCAATGTACCTGGCTCAAGCTTAAGTGCATATTTTTATTACAAAAAATACGAAATAATCCATTGTTGTCATTTTTTATGATATTAAACCACCTTTTTCAACTGCTAACATTTTGAACTTCGTTCCTTTATAGTATGCATGCTGAAAAAATGCAGGAATAAACTCAGCTATGAAAAATCAAACAGCGCGAGATACTCAATCTCTGATTGAAGTCAAGAATCTGAGCTTCAAGCGGGGTGAGCGCGTGATTTATGACGACGTGAGTTTAAATATTCGTCGTGGGCAGATTACCGCCATTATGGGGCCATCCGGTACTGGTAAAACCACCTTATTAAGATTGATTGGTGGGCAGCTGGTTCCTGAGCACGGTCAGGTTTTATTGGACGGCAAAGATATTGCCACGATGTCACGTTCCGAACTTTTTTCAGCACGTGCACGGATGGGTATGTTGTTTCAGAGCGGTGCTTTGTTTACCGATATGAGCGTGTATGAAAATGTCGCATTTCCGATTCGGGCACATACCAAATTGCCAGAACATCTGATTAAGGAAATCGTGGCACTGAAACTGGAATCAGTCGGTTTACGTGGTGCAGAACAGATGATGCCATCTGAGCTATCCGGTGGTATGAACCGACGCGTGGCTTTGGCCCGTGCGATTGCGCTAGATCCTGAGCTGATCATGTACGATGAACCGTTTGCCGGACAAGATCCGATTGTGATGGGCGTTTTGACTCGTCTGATCCGTTCATTACGTGAAGCACTAGACTTGACCACGATTATTGTCTCGCATGATGTTGCAGAAACTTTATCGATTGCGGACTACATTTATGTGGTGGCAGAAGGCAAAATTCAGGGCGAGGGCACACCAGCAGAGCTGAGAGCGCATCCGTCTGCTTTTGTACAGCAATTCCTGACCGGTTCGGTAGAAGGTCCGGTGGATTATCAGTTTAGTCATCAAGCTTATTTAAGTGATGAGGTTCGTTCATGAATGCAATTGCCGCATTAGGTAGACGCGTTATTGAACGTGTACAGGGGATTGGGGTCGCGACCCTGATGCTGTTGCAGATTTTATTTTCCATGCCGACCTGGCTTGGCGTAAAGCTGTTTATTTATCAGATGTATCGGGTTGGGGTATTGTCCCTGCTGATTATTGTGGTTTCTGGCCTGTTTATTGGTGCCGTGCTTGGTTTGCAGATGTTTAGCATCTTGTCGACCTTTGGTAGTGAGTCGATGCTAGGAACAGCGGTCGCGTTGACCTTGCTGCGTGAACTGGCACCTGTGGTCGCTGCTTTGCTATTTGCAGGACGTGCCGGTTCAGCCTTGACTGCGGAAATTGGCCTGATGAAAGCTACTGAACAATTGTCCAGTATGGAAATGATCGGTGTCGATCCATTGAAGCGGGTGATTTCGCCGCGTCTTTGGGCGGGGATTTTCAGCTTGCCCATGCTCTCGGTCATCTTCGCCGCAGTCGGTATTATGGGCGGTAAAATGGTCGGTGTCGATTTTCTGGGTGCCGATGAGGGTGCGTATTGGAGCGGCATGGAAAGCAGTGTGCAATTTTATAAAGATGTCTTGAATGGCACTATTATTAAAAGTTTTGTATTCGCATTAATTTGTACCTGGATTGCGGTATATCAAGGCTATGCCTGTGTACCAACATCGGAAGGTATTGCAACTTCTACAACCCGTACAGTCGTATATTCTTCACTGTGCGTTTTAGGCTTTGATTTTGTGTTGACTGCGGTCATGTTCGGAGGTGTTTAATGAAATCACGTACTAGTGAGCTGGCCGTTGGTGTTTTTGTTATTTTGTTCGGGATTGCCCTGTTCTTTTTGGCGATGCGTGTCAGTGGACTGGTGGGAAGCAATATTTCCGACAGCTATAAAATGACGGCAACGTTTGAAAATGTAAATGGCATCAAGCCACGTGCCAAAGTCGCTTTAAGTGGCGTGAAAGTAGGACAGGTCGATGACATTACCTTAGATCCTGTAACGCGTCTGGCAACCGTGCATATGACCCTGGATGGCTCATTGACCTCTTTTAATACTGAACAATTAAAACAAGTTCAGCAGGAAGCACTGGAAGAGTTACGTTATAGTTCGGACTATACTGCGGCTGCACCTGCGCAACAAAAAGACATGGAAAAACAACTGTTAGATAACATGAACTCCATCACCAATATTGATGAAGATGCTTATATTATGGTAGCGACCAATGGGTTGTTGGGTGAAAAATACCTGAAAATTATTCCAGGTGGTGGTCTGAACTATTTGAAACGCGGTGATCAGATTGCCAATACCCAAGGCACCATGGAAATTGAAGATTTAGTGACGAAGTTCATTACTGGCGGTGCCGGTAAATCGTCGGATAGTCAAGAAACTGCCCCAGAACAGGCGACAGTTTCAGAATCGACTGATGCAGAACCTGTATTTGTTGAATAATAGATTGAGGAGATTTCAGTGAAGACTTTAGTAAAACAAACGCTTGCAGCAAGCATTCTTTCAACAATGATTGCTGGTACAGTGTTTGCTGCACCGTCTGAAGCACCACCTGTTTTTATTAAAAAAGTGGCAGATGGTTTGATTGAGCGCCTCAAAGCTGATAACGCAAAATTGCAGAACAATCCAGCGCTGGTAAAAGCGATTGTCCGCCAGAATCTGGATCCATACATTGATTCACAGTCTTTCACGCGTATTGTGATGGGGACTTATGCGACGAACCAGTATAGTACTGCTGCACAGCGCGCGCAGTTTGAAAAGAATTTCCGTGAAACGCTCATTGAAAATTATGGTTCTGCATTTTCCAAGTTCAGCAATCAGACCTATAGCGTGCGTCCGTACAAGGCCAGCAATAGCAAAAATCCTGTTGTAACCATCGACTTTAATAATAAAGGCGAGAAAATTCCAGTGGCGTTCCAGCTGGTGGACAAAGGTTCACAATGGAAAATCCGCAACATCAACGTATCGGGTATCGATCTAGGTTTGCAATTCCGTAACCAGTTTGCTGCGACAGTCAAACGTAATGGCGGTAATATAGATAAAGCCATTGCTAACTTCAAACCGGATGCAGAAGCTGCAATCGACAAGAACAAGAAATAATCAGATAGGTGAGCCGTGATTGTATTCAAGGATCAGGAATTGCAGGTTTCAGGCAAGATTGACTATGCCAATGCGCAGGACTATTACCTAAATGGTCTGCGTGTGGTTCAGTCACAGAGCAAGTTTCCGCTTGTGGTTAATCTAGCTGGGCTTGAAAGTGGTAGTACTTTGGCTTTGGCAGTATTGGTGCGCTGGTTGCGCCAAACTCCTCAAGCGCAAGGACTACAGTTTAAAGCTGTTCCTGCTAAAATGATGAATATCATTCAGGCCTGTCATTTACAGGATGATTTACAGATCACTCAGTAAATAAAAAAGCACCGACAGGTGCTTTTTTATTGTTGATACATTTTAAAAGTAAATTCCTTCCTTTATCAAAAGGAGGTTAGGAAGGATTAAAATATGACCTCACCCTAACCCTCTCCTAAAAGGAGAGGGAACTTCCTCTCTAAATTTATGGAGAGAAATGATATTTTTAAAAACTACTATCTCAATAAATATTGGAAGTCCTCTCTCCCTATGGGAGAGAGTTAGAGAGAGGGTGAAGAAATTAAATCCACTTCTTCCATCTAAAGTAAATCAATGGCCCGATTAAAAAGCCGATCAAAATAATACTGACCATAATGAAGCTCATGGTGCCTTGTGCAAAAGGCAGAACTTCGGTATTCATGCCATAAATACTGGCAATGAGCATCGGTGGAGCGAGCATACTTGGCAGAATCGAGAATCGACGAATTGTATCGTTCTGTTCCGTGTTAATGAATCCGGACGTGGTATCGAGCAGGAAGCGCACTTTCTGAAACAGGAAGGCATCATGTTCAACCAGCGAGCGGACATCTTCACTAAGTTCTCGGATATCCGCATCATAAATATGACTGCCTAAGGCGCGTGGACGAGACAGGAAAGTCAGAACACGACGTAAATCGATCAGACAGAGCTGCGCTTTACCGAGCATATCTTCCAGTTGAGCTAGTCGGGTAATCATGTCATCCAGATCAAGAATCTGCTCACGATGGCGGTTATTCAACACTTCAGTTGAATATTTCTCTAAATCTTTATGTACATCTTCCAGAATATCGGCCAGCTCATCCAGTTTGGCTTCGAGCAGGCCCAATAAAATCCAGGTCGGATCTTTATAATCGATTTCATAATCATTGCGGCGCGCACGGGCACGGAAGGCACGAAAAGCCACCAGCTTTTCGCCACGCAAGGTAAAAAGACGGTCCTTATGCAGAATGAATGCTACGGTTTGTACCGTCGCCAGCATGCTGGATTCATCTTCGTTTTCGTTCTCGACCTGATAGTTTTTATTTTTGGTTAAAAAATAGGTGCTGATATGCAAAATACCGTCATCATCACGGTAAAATCGGGCACTAGAGGAGATATCTTCCAGCGATTTTAAGGTCGGTAAGTTTTGCGCATAGGCATCTAGAATCCATTGCTGCTCTTCTTGTGAAGGTGCAATCAGATCAAGCCATACTAAATCTGGATGCAGGTCGAAATCACCATTAATCGTGATATCTTCTAAGCTACCGCGCTCTGTGGCGTAAAAGGCTTCAAGCATGCTGTCTTTTCTCCCTGGCGCAGTATGTGAATTGGAATGGGTGTATTTTAGACAAGGAATTGAATAAAAACACTGATATTAAGCAGTTATTTTTGGAAAAAGCGCGCTTGCAGCGATTTCGTACAATATAGCGTCAATTGGAGAGTGAAATGATGAATTCTATTGCAATTTTTTGTGGTTCAGCACTGGGCTCGGATCCTCTCTATGCCCAGATTGCCGAAAAGGTTGGCCAAACCTTGGCAGCAAGGCATCAGACGCTGGTCTATGGCGGTGGTCGTTCTGGCTTGATGGGAATTATCGCTGATAGTGCTTTGGCTGCTGGTGGCAAGGTGATTGGCGTAATTCCAAGACAGCTGGTCAATCGTGAGCTGGCGCATCCGCATATTACCGAGCTATTTGTGGTCGATAATATGCATGAACGTAAAACCCGCATGTCGGAACTGGCACAGGGATTTATTGCCATTCCGGGTGGTGCTGGAACCCTGGAAGAAATTTTTGAACAATGGACCTGGGCACAGTTGGGAATTCATAAAAAGCCTTGTGCTTTTTTAAATGTAGATGGTTTTTACGATGATTTACTCAAATTTATCCATATGACGACTGAGAAAGGTTTTACCAAAGCGCGCTTTAGCGATGCTTTAATTGTGAGTGATAATCTGGATGATATTTTGCGCCAGTTTGAAAGTTATCAGCCGCCTGAAGCGAAATGGGGTATGGTCGATCAGACCGATCTTGTAAAATAAGCTGTCCACAGCATGATTTGTAGAAAATAAATGAAAGTGATTACGGTGGCTGCAGCCATTATTTTAAATGAAGCGCAGCAACTGCTGGTGGTTCGTAAAAAAGGGACGTCCTGCTTTATGCAGGTTGGTGGCAAGCTGGAGCCAAATGAAGCACCAGAAGCAACGATGTTGCGTGAAATTCAGGAAGAAATTGGCACACAGGCACAGATTCAGCAATTCATTGGGCGTTTTGAAACCCAGACGGCGAATGAACCAGATCATCAACTGGTGAGTTATGTCTATTGGGTAAGTCTGGATCAAGCACCAAAAATTGAAGCGGAAATTGCCGAAATGAAATGGGTCGATCTGGATGAAAAAGAGCTACGACTCGCACCCTTGACCACTGAAATTGTGATTCCTTGGGTGAAGTCGCAGTTACTCGCCCAAGCTTAAATTTTCAGATTTGAGCACCTGCCAGACAGGCTGCATAAACTTTTTGACAGCCCAGTTGTTCAAGTGTTTGGCTCAGTGCTCGAATCGAGCTGCCGGTCGTCACCACATCATCAATAATCAGCACCCGACGGTAACGCAGCTTGGAAATGGTACTGATCTGGAATTGTGATTGGATGTCTTCAATCCGTTCCAGCCGGCTTAGACCTTTCTGTGAATGTTGTTTTAGTCGGGTAATCGGTTGCCAGATGGGTACATTCAGCTGTTTCGCTACATGTTTGGCCAGTACCAGCGATTGATTATAACCGCGCTCGGCCAGACGTTCAGTCGAGATGGGCATCGGTACCACTGCACTGACTTTGGGTAAGTTTAAACTCAGTAGTGCGCCGGCCAGCAAATTTTGCAAATGCAGTTTCTGTTCATATTTAAACAGTTGAATCAAACGATCCATCGGATAGGCATAGTCGCAGGCAATCTGAAACTGCATTTCCTGTCGTTGAATGGTTTGATGTGCCCACGGTAATTGTTGCCAGCAATCTTCACAGACTGAATGAATGACCTGATGATCGGTCAGGCAGAGCTGGCAGGGCTGCAAACGGGTCAGCCAGGATTTTCCATGTTCCAGTAATTTAAACATAGGCATAGCGCGGTGCTTCCGGTAGCCAGCGTTGCAATAATGCCTCAGCGTGATCAGGATAATCCTTGAGCATCTGCTGAGCCACATAATGTGCCTGATTGAGCAGGTGATCATCACGTTCCAGTTTGGCCACACGGAAATTCATGTCACCCGTCTGTTTGGTGCCAAGCAGTTCTCCGGGACCACGTAACTCCAGATCTTTCTCGGCAATCATAAAACCATCATTGGTTTCGCGCATGATTCTTAAACGTTCCTGACCATTTTGCGAAAGTGGATGCTTATACAGCAGGGCACAGAAGCTGGCTTTGGCGCCACGACCGACCCGGCCACGTAGCTGATGCAATTGAGATAGACCTAGACGCTCGGCATTTTCAATCACCATAATGGAGGCATTGGGTACATCGACGCCGACTTCGATCACGGTGGTGGCAATCAGGAGCTGTAATTCATTATTTTTAAACTGCTGCATTACCGCCTGTTTTTCATCGGCTTTCATCTTGCCATGTACCAGTCCGATATTCAGCGCAGGAAAGCGCTCGCGAATTTCGGCAAAGGTCGCTTCTGCGGCCTGAGCATCCAGGGTTTCGGACTGTTCTACCAGTGTACACACCCAATATGCCTGCTTACCTTCAGCACAGTTGCTGGCAATCCGTTGCAAGACTTCTTCGCGTCGATCTAATGGAATGGTCACGGTCTGAATCGGGGTACGGCCCGGCGGAAGCTCGTCAATCACCGAGGTATCCAGATCACCATAAGCCGACATGGCCAAGGTGCGGGGAATCGGGGTTGCGGTCATTACCAGCTGATGCGGGGACATGCCATCTAGCCCTTTATTTCTGAGTGCAAGACGTTGATCGACTCCAAAGCGGTGTTGCTCATCAATAATCACCAGACCGAGTTTGGCAAACTCGACATTCTCCTGAAACAGGGCGTGGGTGCCAATCACCAGATGGGCGCTCCCGTCCCGAATGACCTGTTCCGCTGCGGCGCGGGCTTTGCCTTTTTGCTTGCCGGACAACCAAGCGATATTAAGACCTAGTGGCTCAAACCAGCGTTTAAAGTTGAGATAATGCTGCTCGGCCAGAATTTCGGTAGGTGCCATCAACGCCACTTGCCAGCTTTCTTCCAGGGCATGACAGGCTGCGACACCGGCCACCAATGTTTTGCCGGCACCGACATCGCCTTGCACCAGACGTAACATTGGTTTATTGGCTTTTAAATCTTGTGCGATTTCTTTGGATACACGTTTTTGCGCACCGGTCATTTCAAAAGCCAGACTGGCCAGAAGCTGTTTGGCATAGGTTTTACTCGGTGCAAATGAAGGGGCTTCAACCTGCTGAATAAAGGCACGCCGGGTCAATAAACTGATCTGATGCGCCACCAGTTCTTCAAAGATCAGGCGCTGCTGTGCAGGATGTGAGCCTTGTGCCAGCTGCAGCATATTGGCATTGACTGGTGGATGATGGATATATTCCAGTGCCTGTTTCAGCGCATAACCATTGCTAAATTTTGCTGGCAGTAGTTCAGGCAGATGGTCGCTGTATTGAGCCAAGGCCTGCTGAATATAATCCCGTATTTTTGGCTGGGTGAGGCCTTCAGTCGCCGGATAAATTGCCGTGAGCTTGGTTTGAGGTAAAGGTGTGTCCTCAGTAATGACTTGCAGTTCGGGATGATACATTTCCAGACCGCGCGCACCAACCCGCACTTCACCAAAAATTCTTAAACGGTTACCCAGTTTGCAGCGGTCAGTAATGCCTTTATAAATATGATAAAAACGTAAAGTGACTTTGCCAAAATCATCATCTAGCAGCACAGCCATGGATTTGCGTTTGCCAGGGGGGAAATCCACACCTTTAACGATGCCTTCCAGCAGATAGCTGCGTCCCACGCTCAATTGATTCATAGGAATGATCGTGCTACGGTCTTCATAGTCACGTGGTAGATGAAAAAGCAAATCATCAGTATTGAAGATATTTAGTTTTTCGAGTAATGCAGCGGCGGCATTGCCAACGCCTTGTAACTGATGGACTGCAGCCATGTCCCCTCAACCAGATTTGTGATTCGGTGCTCAATGCATATTTTATTTATCGGTTATGGTAAAACATCCCGACGTGTGGCTAAACAACTATTTGAGCAAGGTCATCAAATTAGCACAATTAGCCAGAGTCCCAAAACAGATTCATTCGCAACTCATCTGATTCAGGATGTGCATCAACTGGATTTAACAGCAGTTCCTCCGATTGACTGGGTCTATGTATTACTTAGTCCAAAACAAAATACGGTTGAAGGCTATCAGCAGACTTATCTGGATTCGGTTCAACCTATTGTGGCTGCCTTGAAACAGCATCCGGTGAAGCGGATTGTGGTGGTGTCATCGACACGAGTGTATGGGCAAAATTCCGGTGAAATCGTAGACGACGAAACTGAAATTCACCCAATTGATGCTCAGGGCAAAATCTTGCAGCAGATGGAGCAGGCCTATTTCGCTGCTTATCCTGAGCAATGTACCATCATTCGTCCGAGCGGCATTTACGGTACTTCAGTTGCACGTCTGCAAAAAATGGCCGCCTCGATGTTGAGATATCCGAATCTGCATTGGTCCAACCGGATTCATGTTGAAGATTTATCACGTTTCTTGTCACATATGATTCACGTGGAACATCCGGAATCTTCTTATATTGTGACCGATAACCAGCCAAAATTATTGCATGAAATATTGCAATGGTTCCAACAGCAGCTGGGACTTCCTTTGTTGCAAGTAGAAAGTGAGCAGGTGACAGGTAAGAAACTTTATGCGACTCGAATGCAGAAAATGGGATTTGAGTTAGAGCATCCAGACTGTTATCAGGATTATTTGGAGTTAATGAAAAAATAAATCCAGTAGATTGAAGTTCTTCCTCCCTCTGGGAGGAGGTTAGGAGGAGGGCTTTTTGAAATTACCTCTCCCTAACCCTCTCCTGAAAGGAGAGGGAATAAAAAGCCTTACTTCTTTTTCCGCTTCGCGCGTTTCTTGGCTTGTTCAGCCGCAACTGCATCCAAAGCTTCTTTCAGTTCTTCATCCGTAAAGTCGGTGATGTGGTGCAGCATTTGTAGCTTCACTTCATCCAGTACCAAATCTGCATATTGAGCCACATTGGTTAGCTGCTCATCAAAGACAATCGCATTGTCTTCATTGGTACACAGATAACCTTTTTGGGTTAAGACTTTAATAAAGCTCTGGAATAGGGCTTTGTCGAAGAACTCAGGTGAGTTGAACTCATATAGCACAGACAGGCGCTGTCCCACCAGATAACTCAGCTCTTCGACCTGACGGGTCGAAATATTGCCAGAACCACGCTGGGTAATCAGTGCCAAAGTCATGTAGTAACGTTCCAGACTTTGGGTTACTGGTGCAGCTAGAACTTCAAGCTGATGATGTGCTTCTGTATTTGGTGCAGGTGCAATCAGGTTTTCACCATCTTGTGTAATCAGTTTTGAGGCAATTAAGCTGTCAATATGCGCATTCACCTGATCCTGAATCTCATCTTCATGCCATTTTAAAAACAGTTCAGCTTTGAGGAATGGGTACAGGGTACTGCTGATATTCACGACATCATGACGGCGAATGGTACCGTTATGTTCAACTAGGGCTGCAATCAAAGATGGCAGCACAAAAGTGTGCACAATATTATTACGGAAATACGTCAGCAGAACTGCCTGATTATCTTCAATCGCAATAATATCTCCCAGTACATGCTTGACCCGCTTGATCAGTTTCAGCTTCATCGCATAGGCAATAATTTCCTTGCCAGAAAGTGGCGTCACCTGCATGCGCTCATCATAAGGCAAGGCAGCTAGCAAGTTGCGATAGGTATCTAGCTGCTTGATACAGATCTCTTCATCCAGCGTATGTTTCGGCGTAGCCAGCAAGATTAAAGACAATAACGATACTGGATTGATCACGACCGCACTGTTGATATTTTCCAGAATGGCCTGTGCCGAGCTATTCACTGCATCAGAAACGGCTTGTGGAATCGGATCATCATTCTTTTCGATCTTGATATGTTCTGCGCCATGCTGTTTCAGAATATCATCCAGAAACACTGGGTTACCGAAGTTCAGGTGCACCTTGCCAAAAATGCGTTCAATCTTGCGCAGGGTTTTCAAAATACCAAAAATAGACTCAGCTTCTTTTGGCTTGCCACTCATTTCACCGACATAAGTGCCACCTTCCATCAGGCGTTCATAGCCGATATAGGTCGGCAAAAATACGATCGGCTTAGATTTGCCACGTAAATGACCATGCACGGTCATTGCCAGCATCCCGGTTTTTGGCGGAAGCAAACGACCGGTACGTGAACGGCCCCCTTCAATAAAGTATTCTAATGGTGTATTACGTGACAGGACGCTATACAGATATTCTTTAAACACCGTGGTATACAGCGCATTGCCGCGGAAAGTACGGCGAATAAAGAAAGCGCCACCACCGCGCAAAATCTGACCGACAAAAGGCATATTCAGGTTATCGCCCGCAGCGATATACGGCACCATCAAGCCACGACGATAGATCACATAAGACAATAACAAATAGTCGATGTGACTGCGGTGACATGGGGTATAGACAATTTCATAATCCTTGGCCAGTTCACGCACGGTACTGAAATTATGCACTTCCACACCATCATAAAGCTGGGTCCATAAGCGGGTCAGGGCCTTGTCGGCAAAACGTACGGTAGAATGAGAATAATCGGAAACGATTTCGTTCAGATAACCAATCGCACGACGTTCAGATTCCAGCATCGAGATTTTGCTACGAATACTGTCATTGCGAATCGCTGCCTGTACATCGGGTGACTTGATCAGGCCATGCATGACATTACGGCGGTCGGACAGATCCGGCCCGAGAATGACTTCACGCTGACCATCCAGGTAATCATTTAAAGTGCTGACAATATAGGTGGCCGGCGCTGAATTTGGATGCGTCTCTTTAGCAAAGTTAATCAAGGTGCGTAAAGACTGCGATTCATGGAACTCTAAATAAGACTGGCGACCATGCAGGCCGATATTGACCAGTTGTTTGACCCGGCTTGGCGTAGACCAGGTATCGGTAAATAAAAGCTTAAACCAGGAATCTTCTTTCTCAGGTTCACGTCCCCAAAGTACTGTTACCGGAACCAGTTCGACATCCAGCTCAGGGTGCTGCTCTAGAATTTCAATCAGGCGTAATAAGCGCGGCGGGAAAGCATGCGGTGGTGAGCTGAGCAAATTATTTTCATCATGATGCTGTAAAAACAGTACCGATGCTTTTTCTTTATTGTTACCCAGTTGCATTGGATCAAGTGCAGCCGGCAATTTTAAGCGGCGCGTTTCTGCATCGACAACCAGTGCATTACTACGAGAATGGTTCTGTAAAACGTAGCAGACCAGTTTCTGCGATTCTGCTGCAGTCTGATCAGATTCAGGTGCTGTCACTTCACTTGGTACTTCCCCAAGAACATGAGGGGTAACCACAAGATCAAGTAGTTTACTTGAAAGCTTGCGATACATTTGACCAAAGCCATTCTTGGACATAGCTGCTCCTAATTTTACTGACCAAAACCACAGGACTTCTGAGGGGATTTATTTTGCGGGTTTTTAAGATGAAACAATATATCTTTTTTTAACAACTTCAACAGAAGTGCTTCAATTTTAGCGTGAAAGCAGGTGCTTTTCCTAGTCACTTATGACATCAGTATGACAGAACAGTCATGCAAACTTTAGAGTTTCGGTCTGATTTTGTGGCAGAATATTCCAGATCAATTATTTAGATCCTTTTTTCCATTTTGGGATATCTCCAATATTAGATAGGTTGCTTATGAATGCCTTAACACAGGAACTGGTCGAGCTGCTCAGCTTAGAAAAGTTAGAAGAAAACATTTTCCGGGGAATCAGCCGGAATCTGGTGGGCAAGCGCGTGTTCGGTGGGCAGGTTTTAGGGCAGGCACTACGCGCCGCGTCTTATACCACAGACCGTCCAGCACATTCATTACATGCCTATTTTCTGTTTGGCGGGGATGTCAATGCACCGATTATTTATGAAGTGGATCGTATCCGTGACGGCAAGAGTTTTGTCAGCCGTCAGGTGCGCGCCATTCAGCATGGCCGTACCATTTTCATGTGTATGGTGTCTTTCGCGCATCAGGAAGAAGGGCTAAATTACCAGATTTCAGAGCCTGAATATCCACCGGCAGAAAGCCTGAAAAATGAAGCAGAGCTGATCAAGCAGATTATTGAGTTTATTCCGGAAAATGTTCGTGCATCTTTCACTCGTGATCGTCATGTGGAAATTCGTCCGGTCAATCCGCAAAATCCATTCCAGCCTCAACCTGAAGCACCGTCTTATGCGCACTATATCCGTACGCATGACCGTATTGCTGCAGAAGTCGATCAGATCTCCTTGCATCAGGCCATTGCTGCTTTCTATTCTGACTTTACCTTGATGACCACAGCGCTTCGTCCACATGGTCTGAGCTATATCTCGCCAAGCTTACAATGTGCCAGTATTGACCATGCCATGTACTTCCATAAACCATTCCGTGCGGATGAATGGATGCTTTACGATATGGATGCCACCCAGAGCGCCAGTTCGCGCGGCCTGAATTTTGGCCGGATGTGGCAGAACGGCGAGCTGGTCTGCAGTACCTCTCAGGAAGGTCTGATCCGCTTACGTGAAATCGAAACACAATAAGTTTGTAGTCTGTCAAAAAGCCGAATCCTAGATTGGGTTTTTTGTTTTTAAGCCGGATGAAAAAGGCCATTTGATGCCATGCTTCAACCATGCGTTTATAAAATATTACTCGATTCTATAGACACTGCATGGCATAGTGCGGCTTAAGATCAATATTAAAAATGCATGAAAAGATGAGCTTAAATACGCAAATTTTAATTGCCGCCGTATTGGGGGTGCTGTTTGGATTTCTATTGACGATATTTCCGCAGACCTCATTTTTTGATATCAGCTTATATGGCATCGGCATCGTCAGCAGTATTTTTATTGGCTTGTTAAAAATGCTGTTAGTGCCGCTGATTTTTAGCTCGATCGTGGTCGGCGTATCCAATCTGCAGGCGGGTGGGCAGCTAAGCCGCACCTGGAAAGTTACCCTGATGTGCTGTGTGACCACCACTACCTTAGCACTCATTTTGGGGCTGGCGTGTGCGCATTTGTTTAATGTCGGTAAGGGTGTTGATGTGCTGATGTTCCAGGATGCCATGGCGCAACATCAAACACCGGATACGCTTACGCCATCTTCTTTCTTTACCAACTTTATTCAGAATACCCTGATCAATCCGTTTAAAGCATTTGCCGATGGGAATGTCTTGGCGGTGGTAGTCTTTGCCTTATTTGTGGGTGTAGCACTAGTCGCAGGTGGAGATAAATTCCGTACTGTGCGCAAGCTGAGTCACCAGTTTTTTGAAATCATGATGTTGATGATTGGCTGGGTGATGAAACTGGCACCGCTCGGTATTTTTGCCTTATTGGCTAAATTAATTGCCACTGAAGATGTTTCAGTTCTCAGTCGTTTGGCTGAATTCGCTGCGGTAGTCACCGGTACGACGATTTTTCATGGCATCGTGGTTTTGCCTTTATTGCTGTGGATTTTCGGCAAGATGGATCCGGTCACGTTCTTTAAAGGCACACGTGCTGCCTTGATTACTGCCTTTGCCACCAGTTCCAGTTCGGCCACCATGCCCTTGTCGATGAAATGCGCGCAGGAAAATTTAGGGGTACGTCCACACACTGCAGGCTTTGTGATTCCACTTGGTACACAGTTGAATATGGATGGTACGGCGCTGTATGAAGCAGCTGCAGCTCTGTTTATTGCCAATTTAATGGGGCTGGATCTGAGTCTGGGGCAGCAACTGGTGGTCTGTGCAACTGCGATGATTGCATCCTTAGGTGCACCGGGAATTCCGAGTGCCGGTATGGTGACCATGATTATGGTCTTGCAATCGGTTGGTTTACCTGCCGAGGCGATTGCCATTCTTTTACCGATCGACCGTTTACTGGATACCGTACGTACAGTGGTGAATGTTCAGGGAGATATGATGATCAGCGTGGTGGTGGACCGGCATACGCGTGAACCCGATCTTCAAGCTACAGATAGCTAAAACATTTAAAAAAATAAAAAAAAGCAGGTATTTGACCTGCTTTTTTATTTGTACGTTGAGTTTTAATAAATCAAGAATGATCACAGATCATTTAGGTGATATGGTCTTAATCCGCTGAACGCTTATTCTGATTTAGCTCATCTGCCGCTTTAAGCTCGGATTGATCCTGCTCAAGCAATTCCAGTGGTTCTTCAGCTTCATTTAAATCATATGTCGATACTTCAGTAACATGCTCCGAATCGGATTCACTAAGCTCGAGTTCTTCAAGCGGTTCATCCGATTCATTCAAATCATGCACTGATGCTTCAGGAATACTGTCCAGATCATATTCAGAGGCTTGATCTAAGGTAAAGTTCAAACGGCCACCCATGACACTGGCCAGTTCTTCTAAACCTTGTTTGTTCATGGAGGAGAACAGTTGAATCGAGAAATCCAGCTTCATCTTTTTCAATGCCGCTTTGACTTCCTGCAAGGCTTTGGATGCAGGACCACGGTTTAGTTTATCTGACTTGGTTAACAAGACATGCACGAACAACTGGCGAGAATAAGCCCATTCCAGCATCATCACATCAAAGTGTTGCAGGGGATGGCGAATATCCATCAGCAATACCAGGCCTTGCAAGCTTTGACGGTGAATCAGGTAATTTTCCAGTTCTTTTTGCCAGACCAGTTTCATTTTTTCAGGCACAGCCGCATAACCATAACCGGGTAAGTCGACCAGACGCTGATCCGGATTACCCAGGCTGAAAAAGTTGATCATCTGGGTACGGCCAGGTTTTTTCGATGCACGTGCCAGCTGTTTCTGGTTGGTCAGGGCATTAATCGCACTGGACTTACCCGCATTTGAGCGGCCGGCAAAAGCAATTTCATAGCCTGTATCTTCTACACAAAGACTGAGTTTGGGTGCACTCATTAAAAATTCGGCTTTGCGTAGCCAGTTGAGTGCGCGCACAGAATATTCAGTAATGGCAGAATCAACTTTTTTCTCATAGCTGATCTTTTGCTTAGGCGCATGGGCTGTCTTACTGTTTTTGGATTTTCCTCTGCTGTGGTGCATAACTCAACTTCAATAAATGATCTACAATGAAACATTATAAAGGAAGTCGCACAGGCAAGCGAACTTTGCCGCAAGAATAAGTCACAAGACATGACCCGGAAGACTTTAAAGATTAATCAGGCTGATCGGAGAATTTGTGCTGAAACGCGCATTTCGTGGCGTAATCACATCTTTAAGTACATAGTGATCCAGACTGCTATAAAACTGTTCCACGGCATCATCTAAAATGCCTTTTAAGCCACAGGTCGGACGTAATACGCAGGGTGGGCTATTGCATTCCACTACATTGTTGTCGCGTTGCAGGATCCGCACAATCTGTCCCAGCTGGAGGTTCAGGCTGGCCGGATTTAAACGTATGCCGCCACCTTTACCACGTGTGGTAATCAGCCACTCCTGTTTCGCCATAAAATGCACGATTTTCATGGCATGATTTTGTGAAACCTGTAATCGCTCGGCAAGTTCTGCAATGGTATAGGGGAGATCACGTGGCTGTGCGACATACATCAGAATCCGAAGCGCATAGTCAGTGAATTTATTGAGTTGCATAAGGTCAACAGCTAGAAAATGAAAGAATTGAATGTTAAAAGCTCCACGAATGGAGCTTTTAATCAGAATCTGATGCTAGTCTAAACCGTTTTGGTAATTAAAGCTTGAGCGGGGCAGACACTTCAACTACATCACCAACTTTGTAGTGGTCGATCAGTGTCTGTGCAACCGAGAATGCGGTTGGATTTTCTTCCGCTTTCACAGTAATTTGATATTGCTCGTTTTGAGCCTGATCAAAGCTAAACTGTTGTGGTTGACGAATGTGCTGTTCAGGCACCTGTACACGTACTGAAATATGTTCACCCGCTTCAGCACTTGCAATCGCTGCACCATCTTTAGCTTTAAGTGTAAAGATTTTACCTGCATCGGTATCATTGACTGCTGCTACTTCAAATTCGCGCCAGCCCGCCCAGCCACCATTTTCAGAAGCTAGAGTGGCATATTTAGATTTTTCCACACCAATCAAAATATCTGCCAGTTGCATATACGCTTCTTTCCAGGCTGCAATCAGGTCTGAGTCCATGGGTACATCTAAAACTTCGCTGATCGAGTGCAACAGGTTCTCACCGACAATCGCATATTGATCCGGTTGAATATCCAGGCTGACATGTTTAGTGGTAATGCGTTCGATGGCTTTGGCCAAAACGCCCGGATTGGTAATGTTTTCAGCATAGGCAAGTACTGCGGCAGCCAAGGCACGTGGTTGACGGCCAGTACTTTGATGATCCATGTTGAAGGTGTTTTTCAACTCTGGATGGTTGTTCAGCATGCGGTTATAGAAATACGTAGTAAGTGCTACGCCGTTTTCACGTAAAACAGGAACAGTCGCTTGTACAAGTTCAATATGTTGTGGAGTCATGAGAGCTATCTACAGATGTTTTTTAAAAGATGCATTTAAATTACATCTTTTAAAATAGCTTTACAATAGCGCATAGTCATAAAACCATAAAAAAATTATGGGATATAAGAATATCCCATAAAAAGTGTGATGATGATCGGAAAAGGAGGGGGATTATTTGCGGCCAAACAGCGAACCCAGTAAGCCGCGCACAATTTTCTGCCCAGTACTCCCGCCCAGGCTGCGGGCAGCACTTTTGGCAAAGGTGCCGACAATGTCCTGAGTCAGTTTTTCTCGTTGCTTGGCTGCGCGTTCAGCTTCTTTTTGCTGTTCTCGTGCCAGACGTTCCTGTTCTTTAAGTTGCTGCTTGGCAAGTTCGGCGGCTTGAGCCTGCTGCTGGCGTTCTGCCACCTTATTTTGCAGCATTTCGTGGGCACTGTCCCGATCGACTGGCTGCTCATAAATACCGGCGACAATACTTTGCTGCATGAGAGCCTTGCGTTCTTCAAGCGAGATCGGTGTAAAGGAGGAATGCGGCGGCATGATCCAGCCACGTTCTACAATTTGCGGAATGCCTTTTTCATCCAGGCAGCTAATTAGGGCTTCACCGACAGCAAGTTCGGTAATCACTTGATCGACTTTAAATTCAGGATTGGCTCGGAAGGTCTCTGCTGCGGTTTTCACTGCTTTTTGATCTTTGGGAGTGAAAGCCCGCAAAGCATGTTGAACCCGATTGCCGAGCTGGCCTAAGACACTTTCAGGTAAGTCCAACGGATTTTGCGTGACAAAATAAATCCCTACACCTTTCGAGCGAATTAGACGCACCACCTGCTCAATTTTTTCTTGCAGGGCAGGGCTGGCATTATCAAATAAGAGATGGGCTTCATCAAAGAAAAACACCAGTTTAGGTTTGTCCAGATCGCCGACTTCGGGAAGCTGTTCAAACAGCTCGGAGAGCATCCAGAGTAAGAACGTGGCATATAGCTTAGGCGTATTCATCAGCTTGTCAGCCGCCAACAAATTGATATTGCCACGTCCTTGACTATCCGTCTGCAAAAAGTCCATCAGATCCAGCGCCGGCTCGCCAAAAAACTGGTCACCGCCTTGGTCAGCCAGTGCTAACAAATTACGTTGAATCGCACCGAGACTGGCGGGTGAAAGATTGCCATATTCAGCTTTAAAGTCAGCCGCATGCTCAGAGACATAACTCAGCATCGCTTTCAGGTCTTTAAAGTCGATCAGCAATAAACCCTGATCATCGGCAATCCGAAACACGGCAGATAAAACGCCTTCCTGGGTGTCATTCAGATTCAGTATTTGCGCCAGCAGCAGCGGGCCAATTTCAGAAATGGTAGTGCGAATCGGATGACCCTGTTCGCCAAATAAATCCCAAAACACCACTGGTGAGGCTGCAAAAGGAATGGACTCGATATTGAGACTTTTAATCCGTTCATCAAACTTGGGGCTGCTTTCACCTGCTTTGGCCAGGCTGGACACATCGCCTTTGGCATCGGCGAGGAATACAGGTACACCAATTCGAGAAAAGCTCTCCGCCAATACTTTTAAAGTCACAGTCTTTCCGGTACCAGTGGCACCTGCAATCAAGCCATGTCGATTGGCAAGTTGGGAATGCAGCACAATATCCTGTGTGGTATCCGCAGTTTTTTTAGCAATAACAATTGGTCTACCCATAGCTTTTCCTGTTATTTATTATTCGTTTTTAAGTTTTTTCATTTGTTCTAGTGCATGCTGAATATCTTGAATCAAATCTTTCGGATATTCCAGTCCAATACAGAAACGAACCAGCAAGCCGTCTTTTAAGTATGAATGTTCCAGCACACGCATGTCTTTTAAGTTATATAGCATGACCAGACTGACAGGGCCACCCCAACTAAAGCCAAGCTTAAACAGTTTTAAGCTATCACAGAAATTCCGGATATCCTGCATTACGTATGTGCTGTCAAAGATCACGCTGACCAGGCCGGCACTATCACCTTGCTTGCAAATTTCTTTCCAGTACTGATGGCCTGCACTGTCCGGATCTGAAGGATGAAGTACTTGCACAAACTCGGTTTGCTGTTTAAGCCATGTCATTAATGTAAGCGCACTGCTGGATTGATGTTGATATCGCAGTTGCATCGAAGCCAGACTACGTTGTATCTGTGCCACATCATCACCAGAAACACTAATGCCCTGAATGGCATGCGCACGGAACAGTTTGTGATGCAGGGTCTTATCTCGCGTAACCACTGAGCCCATCAGGATATCACCACCGCCGCTTGGATATTTGGTCAGTGCATGTACCGTCATATCTACACTTAAATGCTCTTCACTAAAATCAAAGGCATCAAAAGCCAGACCTGCGCCCCAGGTATTATCCAGCGCAGTAAGAATATTGTGTGCCTGAGCTTTTTTCACTAAACCAGCCAGATCCGGAAATTCCAAGGTGACTGAGCCAGCAGCCTCGAGCCAGATCAGTTTGGCTTTATCTGTAGGCTGAAATGTATCAAGCTCTATGGGATTGTAGACCTTAACCGTAATTCCATAACGCTTTTCCATATTGCGTAAATGCTCCATGTTTGGACCATAGATATTGTCAGCTACCCAAACCTCATCGCCCTGGCTTAAAAAGCAAGAATTCACGAGATTAATCGCGGATAAACCACTCGGTGCGAGCAGGTGATATAAACCACCTTCGAGTTGTGCGATGTTATCGCCCAGCGTAAAGGTCGTAGGCGTGCCATGCGTGCCATAACTATAATCATAGTCATCGGTCCAATGGCGATTAAACAGGGCATCGGTATTGTTAAAGATAATGGTCGATGCACGATAGAGGGGAGGTTGAATGGTGGAAATCGCTTGAGGAGCCTTTCGTGGTGCATGAATCAGGCGAGTTTGAGAGTCTTGTTTCACGTGAATGCGCTCAAATGTAATCAAATATTACTCTAGCTTAAGAGAATCTGTGACTCACTGCCAGTTACGTTGTGAATTGTTTAAAAACAACAAGTCTTATAAAAAGTTGGCTTCATTTTTGCAAAACCTAAATCTATATAGCTAAAAAAATAGGTTGAGGAGCATGAAGTCGCATTTAAAAGTGCATTATTTTCAGCATATTGCTGGTGAAGGTTTTGGTAGTTGTTATGAATTTTTAAAGCAGCATCAGGCGCACATTACCGCGACTGAATTTTTTGCTTTACCCGTGGATCGGCCGCTGGAGATCGAGGCGCTGCCTGCAGTGGAAGAGGTGGATTTGCTGATCATTATGGGGGGAACCATGAGTGTGAATGATGAAGCAAATTTCCCTTGGTTAAAAATAGAAAAACGCTGGTTGCGTCGCTATCTTTCGCATGGTAAACCGGCAATTGGCCTGTGTCTGGGTGGGCAGTTGATTGCAAATGCTTTGGGTGCAGGTGTTAGTCGCAATCCAGAACAAGAATTGGGGTGGACCACGGTGCACAGAGTGGCGAATCTACCAGAGACGTGTTTTAGCCTGCCGGAGCAGTTTAATATTCTGCAATGGCACAATGAAACATTTGAATTGCCTAAAGGGGCAGTCCATCTGGCAGAAAATGAAGCCTGTCGTAATCAGATGTACCAGTTGGGCAGAAATGTATTGGGCTTCCAGTTTCATCCGGAAATTACCCCAGAAACACTCGAATTGTTTTTAGAAAATGAAGGAGAGCTTGCACAATTTTCAGGAAAATATGTGCAAAATTTATTTGAATTAAAAAAAACCACGAAGCAAAAATTTATTGAAGGAAATCAGATATTAAATCGTGCTATAGAATATGTTTTGGCAAAAACTGCCTAATATTTACACAATAAACTATTGTTTTAAGTCATAAATTGAAAACTTGGATAAAACCATAAAAGAGATTTGCTTATGCATTAAACAATGGCTATAATAAGCGACCCTTCAATAGGAAGGGGGTTAACTGCGAATAAAGTAGTTAACTATCGTTACAGTCGTGGCATCGATCATGACCTTAGTGATATTTCACTGCTCTTGACACTTGCCCACATAAAGTGGGGTGAGATGCGTCAAGAGTGATTCTTTATATATTTGGCTTGGAGTTTACTGGTATGTCTAACCAGAGAATTCGTATCCGTCTTAAGTCTTTTGATCATCGCCTGATTGATCAATCAGCTCAAGAAATCGTAGAAACCGCAAAACGTACTGGCGCACAAGTGTGTGGTCCAATTCCAATGCCAACACGCATTGAACGTTTTAACGTTTTAACATCACCACACGTAAACAAAGACGCGCGTGACCAGTACGAAATCCGTACTTACAAGCGTTTGATCGACATCGTTCAACCTACAGACAAAACTGTAGATGCATTGATGAAGTTAGATCTTGCAGCTGGTGTTGATGTTCAGATCGCATTGGGTTAAGGCTTTCGGGTTAATTAACACTCTAAGTTAATTAGGCCGCTTTTTTAGAGGTTTATGCACATGGCTATTGGTTTAGTCGGTCGCAAGTGCGGTATGACACGTATCTTTACAGATGCTGGTGTTTCTGTGCCTGTTACAGTGATTGAGGTTGATCCTAACCGCATCACTCAAATCAAAACGCTTGAAACTGATGGTTATCAAGCGATTCAAATCACTACTGGTGAACGTCGCGAATCTCGCGTAACTAACGCTCAGAAAGGCCACTTCGCGAAAGCGGGTGTTGCAGCTGGTCGTCTAGTTCAAGAATTCCGTGCTACAGAAGCTGATCTTGAAGGTCGTGAAGTTGGTGGTACGCTTACCGTTGAATTGTTCCAAGTTGGTCAAGTTGTTGACGTAACTGGTCAATCTAAAGGTAAAGGTTTCCAAGGTGGTGTTAAGCGTTGGAACTTCCGTACGCAAGATGCAACTCACGGTAACTCAGTTTCTCACCGTGTTTTAGGTTCTACTGGTCAAAACCAGACTCCTGGTCGCGTATTCAAAGGCAAAAAAATGGCTGGCCATTTAGGTGCTGAACGCGTAACTACACAGGGTCTTGAGATCGTTGCTATCGACACAGAACGTTCAGTTCTAGTTGTTAAAGGCGCGGTTCCTGGTGCTACTGGTGGCGACGTAATCGTTCGTCCTACGATCAAGGCCTGAGGGGAAATAACGTGAATTTAAATACTGTTTCCGGCTCTGCTGTTGAATTATCAGAAGTTGCGTTCGGTCGTGAATTTAATGAAGCTCTTGTTCACCAAGTGGTTACAGCTTATTTAGCTGGTGGCCGTCAAGGTTCAAAAGCTCAGAAATCACGTGCAGACGTTTCTGGTGGTGGTCGCAAGCCATTCCGTCAAAAAGGTACTGGCCGTGCTCGTGCTGGTTCTATTCGTAGCCCAATCTGGGTTGGCGGTGGTAAAACTTTTGCTGCTCGTCCACAAGACTGGTCTCAAAAAGTAAACCGTAAAATGTACCGCGGTGCTATGCAATGCATCCTAGCTGAACTTGTTCGTCAAGATCGCCTAGTTTTAGTTGAAGAGTTTGCTGTTGCAGCTCCAAAAACTAAAGAATTGCTTGCAAAACTTAACGACTTGAATGCGACTCGCGCATTGATCGTTACTGATGCTGTTGATGAGAACCTGTATCTTGCTGCGCGCAACATTCCACACGTTGATGTGGTTGATGCTGCTGCAATCGATCCGGTTAGCTTGATTGCGTTCGACAAAGTTGTTATGTCTGTAGCTGCTGCTAAGAAAATTGAGGTAGAACTCGGATGAACAACGAACGTATCTATCAAGTCCTGCAAGGACCTGTATTCTCAGAAAAAGCACAAGTTTTAGGTGAAACTGCTGGTGTTCAAGTGTTTAAAGTTGCATTAAATGCAAACAAGCTTGAAATCAAAAAAGCAGTGGAACAACTCTTTGGTGTGGAAGTTGTTAAAGTTAACACGACTATCACTAAAGGTAAGTCTAAACGCTTTGGTAAAACATTAGGACGTCGTTCTGATGTTAAAAAAGCATACGTCACCCTGAAAGCTGGCCAAGATGTTGAAATGGCTGACTTGGGCGATACCGCTGAAAGCACAGCGGAATAAGGACGAGAATTATGCCTATTCAAAAATGTAAGCCAACGTCTCCAGGACGTCGCTTTGTAGAGAAAGTGGTTCACGATCACCTTCACAAAGGCGCACCATACTCTCCGTTGGTTGAAGCTAAAAAACGTACTGGCGGCCGTAATAACAACGGTCACATCACGACTCGTCACGTTGGTGGCGGTCACAAGCAGCACTACCGTCTAGTTGACTTTAAACGTAACAAAGATGGTATTCCTGCAACTGTAGAGCGTATCGAATACGATCCTAACCGTACTGCACACATTGCACTTGTATTGTATGCTGACGGTGAGCGTCGTTATATCATCGCTCCTAAAGGCCTTCGCGCTGGCGATAAAGTACAGTCTGGTAACGATGCTCCAATTCGTCCAGGTAACTGCTTGCCGCTTCGCAACATGCCTATCGGTTCTACTCTTCACAACATCGAACTTAAAATCGGTAAAGGCGCGCAGTTAGCTCGTTCAGCTGGTACTTCAGTTCAGCTGTTGGGTCGTGACGGTTCTTACGCTATCGTTCGTCTGCGTTCAGGCGAGATGCGTAAAATTCACGTTGAATGCCGTGCTGTGTTAGGTGAAGTATCTAACTCAGAAAGCAACCTTCGTTCACTAGGTAAAGCTGGTGCATCACGCTGGCGTGGTGTTCGTCCTACCGTTCGTGGTATGGCGATGAACCCAGTTGACCATCCACATGGTGGTGGTGAAGGGCGTAACAAAGGTATTCAACCTGTAAGCCCATGGGGTCAAAAAGCTAAAGGGTACAAGACACGTACCAATAAGCGTACGACTAAGATGATTATTCGCGACCGTCGCGTTAAGTAACAAGTAAAGGAATCTGACAATGCCTCGTTCTCTGAAAAAAGGCCCATTCGTCGATGCGCACTTGTTCGCTAAGGTTGAAGCGGCTATCGCGGCTAATAACCGTAAGCCGATCAAAACTTGGTCGCGTCGTTCGATGATCCTCCCGGATTTTGTTGGTTTAACAATTTCTGTACACAATGGCCGTAACCACGTTCCTGTGATCGTTTCTGAGCACATGGTTGGTCACAAGCTTGGTGAATTTGCACCAACTCGTACCTATCGCGGTCACGGTGTTGACAAGAAATCTAAACGTTAATGGGTGCTATGATGGAAGTAACTGCTAAATTACGCGGTGCCGCTATCTCGGCACAAAAAGCTCGTTTGGTTGCAGATCTTATCCGCGGCAAATCTGTTGCGCACGCTCTTAACATCCTTAACTTCAGCAACAAAAAAGCTGCAGTTCTAGTTAAGAAAGCGTTGGAATCTGCGATTGCAAACGCTGAACACAATAACAGTTTAGATGTAGACGACCTTAAAGTTTCTACGATCTACGTTGATGAAGGCATGAGCCTGAAACGTATTATGCCACGTGCTAAAGGCCGTGCAGATCGTATTACTAAGCGTACTTGTCACATCACCGTTAAGGTAGGGGTTTGATATGGGTCAGAAGGTTCATCCAATCGGTATCCGCCTAGGTGTTGTGAAACGTCATAACGCTAACTGGTATGCGAATCCGAAACAATACGCTGAATACTTGCTTAAAGATCTTCAAGTTCGTGAGTTTTTGATCAAAAAACTTAAAAACGCGATGATCAGCAACATTCTTATCGAACGCCCTACAGGCGCTGCTAAAGTAACTATTAGCACTGCTCGTCCAGGTATCGTAATCGGTAAAAAAGGCGAAGATATTGAGAAACTACAACGCGAATTGACATCTATCATGGGTGTTCCTGCGCAAGTAAGTATCAATGAAATTGATCGTCCAGACTTAGACGCGCGTCTAGTTGCTGAAGCTATCGCTTCTCAATTAGAAAAACGTGTAATGTTCCGTCGTGCTATGAAGCGTGCGGTACAAAACACAATGCGTGCTGGTGCTAAAGGTATCAAAGTAGAAGTTTCAGGCCGTTTAGGTGGTGCTGAGATTGCTCGTACTGAGTGGTATCGTGAAGGTCGTGTACCTCTACATACGCTTCGTGCAGATATCGACTATGCGACTATGCGTGCTGAGACTACTTACGGTACGATCGGTGTTAAAGTTTGGATCTTCCGTGGTGAGATCTTGGGCGGCATGAAACAAGTCATGAACCCAGCTCCAGCAGAAGAGCGTCCAGCTAAACGCGGTCGTGGTCGTGGTGAAGGTCAAGAGCGTCGTGGTCGTCGCAATGATCGTTCTGCTGAAAAAGGAGAATAATCCATGTTGCAACCTAAGCGTACTAAATTCCGTAAAGTGCAGAAAGGCCGTAACACTGGTCTAGCACACCGCGGTAGCACAGTATCTTTCGGTACTATTGCACTTAAATCAGTTGAACGTGGTCAAATGACTGCGCGTCAAATTGAAGCAGCGCGTCGTACAATTAGCCGTCGTATTAAGCGTGGTGGTAAGATCTTTATCCGTGTATTCCCGGACAAGCCGATTACTTCTAAGCCTCTTGAAGTGCGTATGGGTAAAGGTAAAGGTTCTGTGGAATATTGGGTTTGCCAAATCAAACCAGGTAAAGTCTTGTACGAAATTGATGGTGTTAACGAAGAATTGGCTCGCGAAGCGTTTACGCTTGCAGCAGCTAAGCTTCCGTTTAAAACCGCTATCGTGACTCGGACGGTAATGTAATGAAAACTAAAGATCTACGTGAAAAGTCGGTAGAAGAGTTGACAGCTTTGCTTGATGAGCAACAGCTTAACCAATTCCGTCTTCGTATGGCGAAAGCAACTGGTCAATTGGGTAAATCGCATGAAGTTGCACTTACTCGTCAGACTATTGCTCGTATTAAGACCCTCCTTACCGAAAAACAGGGGAACGGACAATGAGTGATAAAACAGTCCGCACGTTAACTGGCAAAGTTGTAAGCGACAAGATGGATAAATCTATCGTTGTTCTTATTGAACGCCAAGTTCAACACCCGTTGTATGGCAAATTAATCCGCCGTTCAACAAAATTACATGCTCATGATGAGAACAACACAGCGAAAGCTGGTGATGTTGTAACCATTAAAGAAAGCCGCCCAATTTCTAAAACTAAGTCTTGGACTCTAGTTGAAGTTGTTGAAGCAGCTGCTGAGTAATTAACGTTCTTGTTGCATCATCGGTCAATTTCGAGTACTCTTTGAGCCTTTCGAAATTTCGACCGGTGTTGCTCGGTTTTGGAGTAGGGCAATGATTCAGACCGAAACTATGCTCGACGTAGCAGACAACAGTGGTGCACGCCGCGTACAATGTATTAAAGTACTTGGTGGCTCGCATCGTCGTTATGCTTCTGTTGGCGACATTATTAAAGTTACTGTAAAAGAAGCAATTCCACGCGCACGTGTTAAAAAAGGTGACGTGATGAATGCGGTTGTGGTTCGTACAAAATTCGGTATCCGTCGTGCAGACGGTTCAGTGATTCGTTTCGACGATAACGCTGCTGTTATTTTGAACAACAACAAAGCGCCGATTGCAACTCGTATTTTCGGACCAGTGACTCGTGAACTTCGTACTGAACAGTTCATGAAAATTATTTCATTGGCTCCTGAAGTTCTATAAGAGGCGATCATGGCTAAGATTAAAAAAGGCGATCAAGTAATTGTGATCGCAGGTAAAGAAAAAGGCAAACAGGGTACTGTTCTGTCTGTTTCTAATGACCGTGTTAAGGTTGAAGGCCTTAACTTGGTGAAGAAGCATCAGAAGCCGAACCGTGCTACAGGCGCTGAAGGTAGCGTTGTAACTCAGGAAGCTTCGCTTCATATTTCAAACGTGGCAGTTTTTAATGCTACAACCCAAAAGGCTGACCGTGTTGGTTACCAAGTGATTGATGGCGTGAAAACTCGCGTATTCAAATCAAATGGTGAATCAGTGGCGGTAGCGAAGTAATAGGTTGATATAGGCCATGGCCAGACTTAAAACACGTTACAACGACGAACTTAAAGCTCAATTACAAGAAGTATTGGGCGTTAAGAATGTGATGGAGATTCCTCGCATCACTAAAATCACGATCAACATGGGTGTTGGCGCAGCTGCTGCCGACAAAAAACTCCTTGATGGTGCTCTTTCAGATATGCAAGCTATCGCTGGTCAAAAACCAGTACTTACGTTAGCTCGTAAATCAATCGCTGGTTTTAAAATCCGTGATGGTTGGCCGATCGGTTGTAAAGTTACTTTACGCGGCGAACGTATGTACGAATTCTTGGACCGTTTGATCTCGATTGCGATCCCTCGTATCCGTGACTTCCGTGGTTTCTCTGCGAAATCATTCGACGGTCGTGGTAACTACTCAATGGGTCTTAAGGAACAAATCATGTTCCCTGAAATCGATTTTGACAAGATTGATCGTATTCGTGGTATGGATATTACCATTACTACGACTGCTCGCACCGATGACGAAGGCCGTGCGCTTATGCGTGCATTCGGCTTCCCGTTCAAATAAGAGGTCGATATGGCTAAGAAAGGTATGATTAATCGCGAATTGAAACGCGAAGCTACTGTTGCTAAATACGCTGCAAAACGTGCTGAATTAAAAGCTGTTATTGCAAACGTAAATGCATCAGACGAAGAACGTTTCGAAGCGATGATGAAATTACAAGCATTACCACGTAATGCATCTCCAGTACGTCTACGTAACCGTTGTGGTTTAACTGGTCGTCCTCATGGTTACTTCCGTAAGTTCGGTTTAAGCCGTAACAAATTACGTGAAACAGTAATGCAAGGTGATGTACCTGGCGTTGTTAAGGCAAGCTGGTAAGGAGCACTATAGATGAGTATGCAAGATACCGTTGCCGACATGCTAACACGTGTTCGTAACGCACAAATGGCAAAGAAACAAACTGTTTCTATGCCTAATTCTAAGTTGAAGGTAGCAATTGCTAACTTGCTTCAACAAGAAGGTTATATTTCAAACGTAGAAGTTGCGGATGCTGAAGGCAAACCAACTCTTACTTTAACTTTAAAGTATTTCGAAGGCAAACCAGTTATCGAAACTGTGAAGCGCGTAAGCCGTCCAGGTCTACGTCAGTATCGCGGTAAAGATGCACTTCCGAGCGTTAAGCAAGGTTTAGGTATTGCAATTGTTTCTACAAGCAAAGGCATCATGACTGATCGCGCTGCACGTGCTGCAGGCGTTGGTGGTGAAGTTATTGCTTTTGTTTCTTAATAGGTGATTCCTCATGTCTCGTGTGGCTAAAGCCCCAGTAACTGTACCTAACGGTGTAACAGTTACTCAGAACGGCCGGCAGGTCGAAGTGAAAGGCACTAAAGGTACATTGTCTTTCAACCTGCATGCGCTGGTCGAGCTTAAACAGGAAGACGGTATTCTAGCTATTGCTCCAGTACAAGAGTCGAAAGACGCTTGGATGCAAGCTGGTACTGCTCGCGCTGTGCTTAACAACCTTGTAAAAGGTGTTAGCGAAGGTTTCGAACGTAAGTTACAGCTTATCGGTGTTGGTTATAAAGCTGCGGTTAAAGGTGACGTTGTTCATCTTAACCTTGGTTTCTCTCACCCGATCGATTATGCACTTCCTGCAGGTGTAACTGCTGAAACTCCAACTGCAACTGAAATCATTCTTAAGTCTGCTGATAAAGCAGCTTTAGGACAGGTTGCTGCAGATATCCGTGGTTACCGTCCACCAGAGCCATATAAAGGCAAAGGTGTTCGTTATTCTGACGAAGTTGTACTTCGTAAAGAAGCTAAGAAGAAATAAGGCGCGAGGTTCTTATGAACGAAAAGAAACAATCCCGTTTGCGTCGTGCGAAAAGCACACGCTTGCACATCCGTGCATTGGGTGCGACTCGTTTGTGTGTAAACCGCACTCCGCGTCACATCTATGCTCAAGTTATCTCTGCAGATGGTGGCAAAGTATTAGCGCAAGCTTCTACTTTAGACGCTACTCTACGTGCGGGTACAACTGGTAACGTTGAAGCAGCTCAAAAAGTAGGTGCTTTAATCGCAGAACGCGCTAAAGCAGCTGGTGTTACTAAAGTTGCATTTGACCGTTCTGGTTTTAAATATCATGGTCGTATCAAAGCCTTGGCTGATGCTGCTCGTGAAAACGGCTTGGAGTTCTAATCATGGCTAAAGTTGAACAAAACGAAGGTCTTGTTGAAAAGCTGGTTGCCGTTGATCGTGTAGCCAAAGTTGTTAAGGGTGGTCGTATCTTCTCTTTCACAGCATTAACTGTTGTGGGTGATGGTAATGGTCGCGTAGGTTTTGGTCGTGGTAAAGCACGTGAAGTTCCAGCTGCTATCTCTAAAGCACTTGAAGCTGCTCGTCGCAATATGATTACTGTTGACCTTGTTGATGGTACGTTACAGCACCCAATTCATGCACGTCACGGCGCTAGCCGCGTATTCATGCAGCCTGCCTCTGAAGGTACAGGTGTAATTGCTGGTGGCGCTATGCGTGCAGTTCTAGAAGCTGTAGGCGTACGTAACGTGTTGACTAAATGCCGTGGTTCTACTAACGCTGCTAACGTAGTAAACGCAACTTTCAATGGTTTGCGTGATATGACTACTCCTGAAAAGGTTGCTGCGAAACGTGGTCTTTCAGTAGAACAAATTCAAGGGTAATCAATCATGAAAACGATTAAAGTTACCCAGACTAAATCTGCATCGCACCGCTTGAAAAATCACAAGCTTAGCCTGCAAGGTTTAGGTCTGCGTCGTATTGGTCATACTGTAGAAGTGTTAGATACACCTTCTAACCGTGGTATGATCAACCAAGTCTACTATATGGTTAGTGTAGAGGAATAAGCCATGACTCTGCGTTTAAATACAATTGCACCTGCAGAAGGTGCTAAACGTGACAACCTTCGTTTAGGCCGTGGTATCGGTTCTGGCGTTGGTAAGACTGGTGGCCGTGGTGTCAAAGGTCAAAATTCACGTAAGAGCGGTGGTACTCGTCCAGGTTTCGAAGGCGGTCAAACAGCACTTTATCGTCGTTTGCCTAAATTCGGCTTCACTAGCCAATTGGCTTTGAAAACTGCTGAAGTACGTTTATCTGAGCTTGCTAAAGTTGAAGGTGACATCGTGTCTCTTGAAACTTTAAAAGCTGCGAACGTTGTACGTAAAGACATGATCCGTGCTCGTATCGTACTTTCTGGTGAAATTACTCGTGCATTCACTGTTCAAGGTGTTGCATTGACTAAAGGCGCTAAAGCTGCTGTTGAAGCTGCTGGCGGCAAAGTCGAGGAGTAATCCCCAGTGTCTATGACTCCTAGTTCTTCAGGTCATGTCAACATGATGAAAGGCCAACCATTTCATGTGAAATACCGTGAAATTATTCGTCGAATGATGTTTCTCATTGGTGCGTTGTTGGTGTTTCGACTAGGAGCGCATATTCCAGTACCAGGCATCAATAATGCTGCGTTAGAAAACTTGTTTAATGCAAACCAAGGTACCATCCTTGGTTTGTTTAACATGTTCTCTGGTGGTGCATTAGAACGAATGTCTATTCTTGCTCTCGGGATCATGCCATACATCTCTGCATCGATTATCGTGCAGTTAATGTCAACTGTGGTTCCTTCGCTGGAAGCTTTAAAGAAAGAAGGCGAGCAAGGCAAACGTAAAATTAATCAATATACACGACAAGGTACATTGTTCTTAGCGCTGGTACAGGCGGTAGGTATGTGTGCAGGCCTGATCAGTCAGGGGATTACCCTGAATACTGGTTTGGCTTTTTATGTTCCTGCAGTAACCTCACTGGTTGCGGGGACCATGTTCTTGATGTGGTTGGGTGAACAGATTACCGAGCGTGGGGTGGGAAATGGTATTTCCATGATCATCTTCGCGGGTATTGTTGCCGGATTGCCTAATCTGATTATGCAATCTTTCTCATCTGTAGATAATGGCCAGACCAGCCTGATTGGCTTGGTGATTTTTGGTTTGTTGTCTCTGGGTGTTTTGGCAGCGATCGTGTTTATCGAGAAAGCGCAACGTCGTATTCCGGTAAACTATGCTCAAAAACAACAAGGTCGTCGTGTATTTACTGCACAGCAGACACATTTGCCATTAAAAATTAATATGGCGGGTGTGATTCCGGCAATTTTTGCCAGCTCATTGCTTTTGTTCCCTGCGAGCTTAGGTCAGTGGGTGGGTAGTGCAGATCCAAATGCTGGATTTATTAAGCGTAGCCTGCAAGATGTAGCATTGGTATTGTCGCCTGGTCAGCCGTTGTATTTGGTGCTCTTTGGTGCGTTAATTATCTTTTTCTGTTACTTCTATACAGCACTGGTATTTAGTCCTAAAGAAGTGTCAGAGAACTTGAAACGCAGCGGAGCTTACGTGCCTGGTATACGTCCAGGTGAGCAAACTGCTCGTTACTTAGATCATATTCTCAATCGTTTGACCTTTATTGGCGCGATTTACATCGCAGTCATTTGTTTGATGCCGATGGTATTGCAAAGTTCATTTGGTATTCCATTCTATTTGGGTGGTACCTCTTTGCTGATTGTTGTGGTGGTAGTGATGGACTTTATGGCTCAGCTGCAATCACACCTCACTTCGCACCAATACGATAATCAAACGTTAATGAGAAAAACGACTGCTCATCCTAAGGGATAAGCGCACTTGAGGTTTCATCATGAAAGTACAAGCTTCTGTTAAGAAAATTTGTGGTAGCTGTAAAGTTATCCGTCGTAATGGGGTTATCCGCGTAATTTGTAGCGCAGAACCTCGTCATAAGCAGCGTCAAGGTTAATCTGATTAAGACCTGTTGATTTCTGTAGGCGAATTAGGTTATTATCCGCCCCTCAAGATTTTTGTGGGGCGGTTGATTATCTACTGCCTTTTTGGAGAAAATTGAATGGCTCGTATTGCCGGTGTAAACATTCCGGATAACAAGCACGCTGTTATCTCTCTAACGTATATCTTTGGTATTGGTCGCCATACTTCAAAAGCTATCTTAGCTGCTGCTGGTATTGCTCCAACTACTAAGATCCGTGAATTAGATGACGCTCAGCTTGATGCGATTCGTGCAGAAGTTGCTAAGGTTCCGACCGAAGGTGATTTACGTCGCGAAATTTCCATGAACATTAAACGTTTAATGGATTTAGGCTGCTACCGCGGTCTTCGTCATCGTCGCAGCTTGCCTGTCCGCGGTCAACGCACCAAAACTAACGCTCGTACCCGTAAAGGTCCGCGCAAACCTATTAAGAAATAAGATTTCTGGAAGCTAAAAGATGGCTAAAGATACTCGCGCACGCAAGAAGGTCACTCGTACCGTCTCTGAAGGTGTCGCACACATTCACGCTTCTTTTAATAACACCATTGTGACTATTACCGATCGTCAAGGTAATGCACTGGCTTGGGCCACTTCAGGTGGACAAGGCTTCCGTGGATCACGTAAATCAACTCCGTTCGCTGCTCAGGTAGCTGCTGAAGTTGCTGGTAAAGCTGCTTTAGACTACGGTTTGAAAAACTTGGACGTCCTTGTAAAAGGTCCTGGTCCTGGTCGTGAATCTGCGGTTCGTGCTTTAGGTGCAGTGGGTTATAAAATTAACAGCATTACCGATGTGACGCCAATCCCGCACAACGGTTGCCGTCCACCTAAAAAACGTCGCGTGTAAGGAGAAACATTCATGGCTCGTTATATTGGTCCAAAATGCAAACTCTCTCGTCGCGAAGGGACAGACCTGCAACTTAAATCAGGCGTTAAACCGTTTGATGTTAAGACAAAAAAACATGCGAAAGTTCCTGGCCAACACGGCGGGGCTCGTGGTGGTAAACAATCTGAGTACTCACTACAATTACGTGAAAAACAAAAAGTACGTCGCATGTACGGTGTTTTAGAGCGTCAATTTAGTAACTACTATAAAGAAGCTGCTCGTGTTAAAGGCGCAACTGGTGAAAACCTGTTGAAGCTACTTGAAAGCCGTCTTGATAACGTTGTTTATCGTATGGGTTTCGGTTCTACTCGCGCAGAAGCTCGTCAGTTAGTATCTCACCGTAGCATCACTTTGAATGGCCGTCGTGTTAACATTGCGTCTATCCAAGTTAAAGCGGGTGATGTGATCGCAGTTCACGAAGGCGCTAAGCAACAATTACGTATCAAAAACGCAATTGAATTAGCTACTCAACGTGGCATGCCTTCTTGGATGGAAATCGACCATTCTAAATTAGAAGGTACGTTCAAAGCTGCACCGGATCGTTCTGATTTACCTGCTGAAATCAACGAAAGCTTGATTGTAGAATTGTATTCTAAATAATCCTTGAGGAAGCAATATGACGCGTACTGCAAATGAGTTTCTAACTCCGCAAGCGATCAAGGTCGAAGCGGCAAGCGGGACCTCGGCAAAAGTTATTCTAGAACCATTAGAGCGTGGCTTTGGTCATACTCTTGGTAATGCTTTACGTCGCATCCTTCTTTCTTCTCTACCTGGCGCAGCTGTGGTAGAAGTTGAGATTGAAGGGGTCGAGCACGAGTACAGTACTTTGGAAGGCTTGCAGCAGGACATCGTCGAGCTCTTGCTGAACCTAAAAGGATTGTCGATTAAGCTGTTCGATCAAAATGAAGCTTATTTAACATTAGAGAAACAAGGTGCAGGCGACGTAACTGCGGCTGACCTTCGTTTACCTCATAATGTTGAAGTGGTTAACCCTGAACATTTGATCGGTACTTTAAGTGCCTCAGGCTCATTGAAAATGCGTCTGAAAGTGGCTCAAGGTCGTGGCTACGAGACTTCTGATTCACGCTTCCCTGAAGGCGAAACTCGCCCAGTGGGTCGCTTGCAGTTAGATGCGTCTTACAGCCCAATCAAACGTGTTTCATACACCGTGGAAAACGCGCGTGTAGAACAACGTACTGACCTTGATAAACTGATCATTGATCTTGAAACTAACGGTACTGTAGATCCTGAAGAAGCGATCCGCAAAGCTGCAACTATTTTGCAGCAACAAATTGCGATCTTCGTTGACCTTCAGAAAGATCAAGCACCTGTTGCTCAAGAGCCTCGTGAAGAAGTTGACCCAATCTTGCTTCGCCCAGTAGATGATCTAGAGCTAACTGTTCGTTCTGCTAACTGTTTGAAAGCAGAAAACATTTACTACATTGGTGATCTTGTACAGCGTACCGAAGTTGAGTTGCTTAAAACTCCTAACTTGGGTAAAAAATCGCTTACTGAGATCAAAGATGTTCTGGCTTCTAAAGGCTTACAACTCGGCATGCGTTTAGAGAACTGGCCACCGGCTAGTCTCCGTATGGACGATCGTTTCGCCTATCGTAGCCGTTAATTAAGTAGGACTATCACCATGCGTCATCGTAATAGTGGTGTGAAATTAGGCCGTACAAGCAGTCATCGTAAAGCGATGTTCCAAAACATGGCTAACTCTTTGTTCGAGCACGAGTTGATCAAAACAACTGTGCCTAAAGCAAAAGAGTTACGTCGTGTAGCTGAGCCTTTAATCACTTTAGCTAAAAACGATACAGTAGCAAACCGTCGTTTGGCGTTTGCTCGTACTCGTTCAGCAGCAACTGTTGGTAAATTATTTACCGTTCTTGGCCCTCGTTACAAAGAGCGTAACGGCGGTTATCTACGTGTTCTTAAAGCGGGCTTCCGTGCAGGTGATGCTGCACCGATGGCTTACGTTGAGCTAGTAGATCGCGAAGTTAACTAATTTCGTGAAGAATAACGCAAGTTGTTCGAAAAGGTCGGTTGAATAAACCGGCCTTTTTTAATGCCTGTATATTTTAATTTAAAGTGATTGAGTTCAACATAACTGATCTGGCCTGAAAAGATAAAAAAATAGTGGCTTTTTAATGAACTTGACATTGTGTATTGTCAGTTTTGTGATTTAATAAAAACAGATAGCATCGCTTAGGTAAAAGAACAACATGGAAAAGCAGGTAGATATTTTAATTGTGGGTGCGGGGATCTCGGGGATTGGTCTGGCAGCACATCTTTCTAAACATTGTCAGCAACGCTCTTTTGAGATTATTGAACGCCGCGAAAGCATTGGCGGAACTTGGGATCTGTTCAAATATCCGGGCATCCGTTCTGATTCGGATATGTCGACTTTTGGTTTTAATTTCAAACCCTGGAAGAAAGAAAGCGTGCTTGCCGATGGCGCATCCATCAAAAATTATCTGACTGAAGTGGTGGCTGAGTTTAAGCTAAAGTCGAAAATCCATTTTCAGCATCGGGTCTTAAGTGCCAATTATGATTCTACAACCTGCAAATGGTCAGTAGAGATCGAGGATGCACACGGTAAGAAGCAGATCTGGATCGCCAACTTTGTACTGGGTTGTACCGGTTATTATAATTATGATCAGGGTTTTCAGCCGGAGTTTCCAAATCAAGATGCATTCAAAGGTGAATTTATTCATCCGCAACATTGGCCGGAAAATTTAAACTATAAAGGCAAAAAAGTGGTCATCATTGGCAGTGGTGCGACCGCGATTACCTTGGTTCCTGCGATGGTGAAAGGTGGAGCAGGGCATGTCACCATGTTGCAACGTTCCCCAACTTATATTGCTTCTGTACCCTCGGTCGATTTTATTTATTCAAAAATGCGTAAATATCTGCCCGAGGAGGTCGCTTACAAGCTGACACGTGCGCGTAATATCGGCATGCAGCGCGGGATTTATGCTTTGGCACAGAAACAGCCAAAATTATTAAAATCGCTTTTGCTTAAATCGGTGCAACTTCAGCTAAAAGGTAAAGTGGACATGAAGCACTTTACCCCGAATTATGAACCTTGGGATCAGCGTCTGTGTGTGGTGCCAGATGGGGATCTGTTTAAAATTTTACGTGAAGGGCGGGCATCAGTTGCAACGGATCAGATAGAAACCTTTACCGAAACGGGAATTCAGCTGAAATCGGGTCAACATCTGGAGGCTGATATTATTGTCTCTGCTACGGGTCTGAATATCCAAATTCTCGGTGGGATTCAGGCGACGATGGATGGTCAGCCTATCGATACCTCACAGCATATGCTGTACAGAGGCATTATGGTCAGTGATATACCGAATATGGCACTAATTATTGGCTATATCAATGCCTCCTGGACGCTTAAAGTCGACATTGCAGCAGAATATATTTGCCGTCTGTTGAACTATATGGATCAGCAAGGTTATACAGAGGTGATTGCTCAGGGAGATCAGAGTGAATTACTTCAGGATACTGTCATGGGCAGCCTCAGTTCGGGCTATATTGCCCGGGCTGCAGACGTGATGCCAAAGCAGGGTAAACATGCTCCATGGAAAGTCAGCAATAATTATCTGGCAGACCGTAAGGAGCTCAAACAGGCTTCGTTTGAAGATGGTGTACTGAAATTTAGAAAAAACAGCAATGCTTTAAAGCATAAACCGCGTTTGGTCTCTTAAAGTTATATTTTTGCATACAGAAAAAGGAGTCCTGAGAGACTCCTTTTTTATGTGTCGGTTTTACAGTGAGCGCGCGATGAGTTCTTTCATGATTTCGTTGGTACCCGCATAAATCCGGTTGGCACGGTTATCGATATAAGCCCGGGCAATCGGATATTCCAGCATATATCCATAGCCACCATGCAATTGCAGACATTCATCTACGACTTTGCTATACATTTCTGAAATCTTGTATTTGGCCGCAGCAGCGGCATCTACGCCTAGTTCGTGCTTGAGTTGCAGCTGCATACAACGATCCAGATAAGTGCGGCAGATATCGATCTCGGTACGTAGTTCTGCCAGTTTAAAACGGGTATTTTGAAAATGGCTGATGCTCTTGCCAAATGCCTGACGTTCCTTGGTATATTTCACTGTATGTGCGAAAGCGGCTTCAGCGCCTGCCTGACAGATAATCGCCACAATCAGGCGTTCCCAAGCTAGCTCTTTTATCAGCATCATAAAGCCCATGCCTTCCAGACCGAGCAGGTTTTCTTTGGGCACCCGGACATTGTCAAAGAACAGTTCGCAGGTATCCTGACCTTTCATGCCAATTTTATTCAGCGGCTTGCCTTTACTAAATCCGGCACGCTCTGCTTCTACCATAATCAATGACAGATTGGCTGAACCTTTATCATTATTGCCAGTTTTACAAACCACGATGGCCATATCACAGAGATAGCCATTGGTAATAAAAATCTTGGAACCATTAATCAAATAGTCATCGCCATCCAGTATTGCCGATGTACGCACTGCTTGCAGGTCAGAGCCAGTTCCCGGTTCGGTCATGGCGATCGCGGTGACGACTTCTCCAGACGCCATTTTGGGTAGCCATTGCTGTTTTTGAGCTTCATTACCAAAGTTCAGCAGATAATTGGCAACAATATCCGAATGCAATGAAAATCCGGTCGCTGAATCTCCGGCATAGGCCTGTTCCTCAATCAAAATCATGCTATACAACCGGTCTACGCCAGATCCGCCATATTCCTCAGGCATGGTAGCGCAGAGCAATCCAAGCTCACCGGCTTTATTCCATAGCTCTCGATCTACATGCTGCTGGCTTTCATAACGCTCGGTATGTGGAATGACTTCTTTCTCATAAAATTTACGTACCGTCTCGCGAAAAGCCTCATGTTCGGCAGTAAAGAGTTGGCGCGGCAGCATCGGAGCGAGTGGGCGAATGGCTGCAGATTGCATCTTGTTATTCCTTATTTTGATCTGTTTGGTTTAACTTAGGCCATGCCAAGATCAGCAGCAATGAGCGGAATGTTCAAATGACTTCAATCTGCTGATGCTTTTGGTCATTTCTATGAAATCCCTCGAAATTCAGCCAGCGCTTCAGGTAAACTATTCGGGTTTATAACGAGTTGGGGAAATTCGATGACTGATGACATCAGCTTAGAAGAGCGCAAAGTGATTTATCGTGCGCGTCGTGGTCTAAAAGAACTGGATGTATATTTTGATCCCTACGTAAAAAACCATTACCTGAATGCTGAGCCTTTCGAAAAACAGATGTTTGCAGAGCTGGTTGAGCAGGAAGACCCGGATTTGCTGGACTGGTTTATGGAAGTGTCTGAGCCGCCGCGTCCTGAACTAAAAGATTTTATCAAGAAGCTTAAATTTTACGTTCATGGATAATCGTTGCTTTAAGCTGAAACGCAGTCTCTGTGCATTGGCGTTTCAGCTTTTTATTTTTGCACTGCTGATGTATCTGTTGTATCAGTTATTGCCGATTGCACTTTGGGCAGTGTGCGCTGTCATAGGCTTGGTGATTTATCAGCTGTTTTACCGCAAGACACCACAGATTGAGCAGTTTGAATATCTGGATGGACGTGAATGGTCATTGACTACCAAAGCACGACCGACTCGTCGGGTATGTATTAGTCACGTAATTGATCATCAGGCGTATATTGTGGTGTATTTCCAGCATGCCAAGGCGCGACCTTTATTGATCTGGTGTGATCAATTGCCCTTCAAACAATGGAAATCCTTAAAATTATTGACTAAATTAATTTAGTTGTAAAACAAACGCATTTTAATGATTTAATTAAAATGCTCATAAAACAAATATTTAGGCCAAATTCCTATTTTTATTGTCAGACAGAAATCAAGGTTAATCCATGACTTAGAGGAATTGTCTGACAATTTATTCCCTATGTTTTATTTTTAGCCTGTACATTTAACTCACCAACAGCAACTACGGGAGACCTTAATGGAATTTCCAGTATGGATGTTTCTGATCGTAGCGATTGTTTTAACGCTGGTGATCGGACGACTCGGGACAGTGTTGAAGGATAAATTTTCATCTTAATCGAGCAGGGTTTATTATTTTTCTGCTTGTACAGTTAATAAGTAGCATGTGCTGAACCGTCGCAATGCTACTTTTTTTTGCCCAAAATTTGGTATTCTTCTAAATACAGTCAATTGCAGTGCGGCTATTTAATGGCAAAGTGTCTCGTCTAAATTAGAGTAAATACTCTTTTATTCACAAAATGCTTCTGATATCTTTAGCAGAAAGATGGACATAATCACAATTATAGAGGACAGGAAAATGTCAGACGTCCGTAAAATATGCCAAGGTATGGCGACCATTGCAATAACAACAACAGTTTTGACGGGGTGTTCTCAGGTCATTAAAACCGGTGCCAATGTTGCACTGGGTTTCACCGAAAACCATATTGTACCGCCGATTTTAGCGATGGATGATGCTGAAATGGTGTGTAATTCAGGGAATTCTTTAACGCCGGCCATTATGGCGACCAAAGAAATGGGTGCAGATCCAACGCGGGTGGCCGTGCTGATGTATTCGGCTGCCGGTATTTGTGCCGAGCAGAAAGCGCTGGAAGCCGAGTTACGCTATCTACGTGCTTCAAAAACCAATCAGGTGGCAGAAGCTCAAGATGCCCGAATTGAGCAGAAGCGCTGGGCGGCACTGGCAGCACAGCGTCAATATACCGGTTATCAACTGTTCCAGAGCCGTTATGAAAAGAAATACCAAAAAGCCCTAGGTGAAGAATGCCCGCGCATGAATAGTGACATCGAGCAAACGGTTTATCTGCTGGGTATGCTCAGTGGCTTGCAGGCCATGACCAATGATATTAACTCAGGTGGTGCAGTGCATGTACCGAAAGATATTGCTGCCGTGGTTGAACGCGGCATGGTGTGTCTGGATAACGCGAAATTCTGGGGTGCTCCGAATGCTACTCGTGCGGTGATATGGACCTTATTGCCAGGCGCAGGAGATGGTAAACCTGATCCTTACCAAACCTTAAAACAATCTACACAAATTGGTGAGCAAAAAGGTGTACGTTTATCTCATGCCTTGTACGCTGTAGCGGCTCAGGCCAGTGGTGATGATGCCAAAGTCCGCGATGCCTTAAAAACCTTTGCTCAGGCACGTACTGAGGAAAAGCCGGTCAATCCGCAATTCAAGCTGATCGACAGCATGGCTGCGATTATGGTCAGTGGCATATCAGATCGTTACTGGACAGAAAATACCGGTATACGTAGTGGCGATGATGGCATGCAACGTTTCTGGGATGAATCCGACAGTTCTTCTGAGCTCGATGATCTGTTCAGTGCGGATCTGTAATGCAGATACTATGTATAAATCTTCAGGGATGAAGTCAAACTAGATGGTCGGGGGAGGACAACAGGCCGATGCTAGATCAACATTTTCGACGAAAAATTATTTTTCTAGCGGCTTTTGTCTCTCTCTCTGCATGTCTGCAAATTTTTCAGGATCATTTCATCTACTGGCAAGAGAGCCTGTTAGGTGAATTTTGGCGACTCTGGACAGCGCATTGGGTGCATGTGGGCTGGATTCATTATTTTCTGAATATTCTCGCCTTTCTCTGTTTGCCTTTCATTTTTCCACGCGCCACCGTCTGGCATTTCTGTGCCATTTTACTGATCTTGCCACCGTTGATCAGTTTAAGTTTTTATTTTTTCTTACCCAATATTGAAGCCTATGCCGGCTTGTCAGGCGTACTGCATGGCGCCTACGTAGCAGTGGCCTGTGTGCATTTGCTGTATAAGCGGGAACGCGGCTTTGCGGCGCTGGTGTTATTTTTGATTTTTGTCAAACTGGTCTGGGAAAACACCATTGGCAATGTCGGAACGGCGCAGCTGATCGGCAGTCCGGTTTTGGTTGAGGCACATTTACTTGGGGTGATTTGGGGTGTGATTCTGGCGCTGATCTATATTGTGAGTAATTATTTTCGGGATAATTAAAGTGCAGGGATAAATAATTTACTTGGCAGAAAATACAAAAAGAAAATATAAATTGTCATTTTTATTGTGCCAATTTTCATGCAAAGTCAAAACATAGAATAAAGATCCTGACCTTTGAAAAGGAATTTTCGAGGCAAAAGGGAAGATCAGCGTCCTAGACCAAGCATCAGGCCGCTAAAATAAAAATAGGAATACACATGCAAAATGATGATCAAAACAGATCAGGATTAGGTCTGTTGCGTTATATATGGACAGAGTGGATCTCGACCTTCGTCGTGCTGGTTTTACTTTTGCTCACTTTAATTATTGGCACTGGGGAAATGATTCACGGCCAGTTGCTGCGTATGGGTGAGCGTATTTACGGTGATCCGGCAACAGGAATGCAATATTCATTTTTAAGGGCTGAGCCGACGCGTCCACAATGTGAACGCAATATTAATGTCGATCAACGCGTTCAGCAGCAGATGAAAGCCGATGCAGCCGATGAATATGCCGATTTCTTCGGGGTGCGTTCGGAAGCGGATGTCCGTGCTGCGGTGTTACAGGCACAACAGGTCTGTGAAGAATCCTACCTGTTTTATGATAAAGCCATTCAACATGTGGAAGATCATCCAAGTATTCGGGCTTATCGGACCTTTGAAACTTCTTTCTTTGGCATCTTCAAGTTTGGTACGGAAAACCGGGCTTTGCTTCTGGTCATCATGGTGGTCTTTGCTGCGATCAGTGCCACTCTAAAAACCCATCATATTGGTTTGCGTAGCCCGAGCACGCGTATCGACTTTAAAGTTTATTCGGTCGCCATGCTGGTCGCTAATGCTTTCCTGGCATTTTCATCCTATAGCCAATATCAGTCCGTATTGAACTCGGGCGTGCCGATGGGGGAGATGAAATACATCTACTGGTTGTGGATGATTCTGTTCAGCGCACTCACCCTGATCAGCTTGTATCAGGTGATCAAACAACCGAAACCGACGCGTGAGGGCGGCAGTTTTGGTCTGGCCTTTCTGAGTGTACCGCTATATGCCTATATGGCTATTACCACCGGAATAAATTTCACCTTCTTTATGGACTATCCAATGGGACAGGGGATTTACCTCGGTCAATTGGTAGAGTTTTCCAGTATCTTCCTGAATCTGGCCTTGTTTATCTGGGCCGGTATGTTGCTGAAACAGACCCGTGTCGTGGACATGTTCCTGAACATTCTGCGTCCTTGGAATCTGGCCCCTGAAACCCTGACCTGGTTAATCTTGCTGGCAGCTGCATTACCGACCGCCTATACCGGAGCATCAGGGATTTTCGTAATTGCCGCAGGTGCGATTATTTATAAGGAAGTCTGGAATGCGGGCGGACGCCGTCAGTTTGCATTGGCCGCCACTGCAATGTCTGGTTCACTGGGCGTGGTTTTACGTCCTTGCTTGCTGATTGTCGTTGTGGCATCACTGAATAAAGAAGTGACCACCGACTTACTCTATCACTACGGGATTTATGTCTTCCTGCTCAGTTCGACTTTATTTCTGGTGATTTCCTTATTCTTTGCAGAAAACAAATTCCGGATTGCTGCACCTATTGTGGCTGCTCCTCAATCCGGTCGCGCCTTCATTGCGATTATTCCATATATCGTGATTTTCATTCTGATCTGGTTATTCTATAAATATGCCTTGTCGACTGACCTGAATGAATTTACCGCACCAGTGATGATGCCAGTCATCCTGCTGATGATTGTCTTGTTCGACAAGTTGCGTCATGAACCTGCGCCGTTGCCGGCAGTGGGGCATTGGGATGAAACTTTGACCGCAACTTTAAACTCAAGATCGGCACCTGAACTGGCGACAGCCGGTGCCGCAGCCAATGCAGAATATCGTGAGGCTGAACATAGTGAACAACCAGGCAAAGAACTGGTGGTTGATCATACTGTGCAGCGTTCAAAAGCGACTGAAATTTTGCGTAATGTCGGTTTCTGGAAGTCCATGCATATTTCTACTAGTGAGACCGTGGGACATATTGGTGCTCTGGTCATCCTAATGGCACTTTCAGTGAGTGTGGGTGGCTTGCTGGAACGTATTGAAATTATGGAAGCCTTTCCGACCGATATCAGCAGTACCATTTTGGTAATTTCACTGATTGTCGGCTTGATGATTTTTGTCGGGATGATTATGGATCCATTTGGCGCGGTCATTCTGATTTCCGCGACCGTTGCGCCAGTGGCCTATCAATATGGCATTCATCCGGTACATTTCTGGATGATTACCCTGATTGGTTTTGAGCTGGGTTATGTGACGCCACCGGTTGCGCTGAATCATCTGCTGGCCAGACAGTCGATTGGCGATGCCGAAGTGGCTGAAGCGGATGCAGAAGTTCGCCACCTGTCTTTCTACTACCGTTATGAACGCTGGATTCTGCCAGTGATTGTATTGCTGCCTACTATGCTGATCATTGCCTATGTGCCTTATATCTTTAAGCTGTTCGGCTGGTATCAATAAAAGAAAAGTAATAAAAAAGCACCTTAGGGTGCTTTTTTATTGTATCTAATTTGAATTCTTTGATCAGATATTAGATGAATTCAGGCGCTTGTGCAGGATCGGACTACACAGCAGAATCGCACAGAAAATCAGCCCCAGCCCGATCAGGCTATATAGATCCGGAACTTCCTGCCAGAACAGAAAGCCCCACATGCCGGCAAAGAAAATCGCCACATAGTTGACTGGCCCAATTTGTCCTGCCGGAGCCAGCTTATAGGCATTGGACATAAACAGTTGGCTGAAATTGGCCAGGATGCCGGCAGTAATCAGATAGCTGAGTTCTGTCAGGGTATAAGGTCGCCATAGCCAAAACATCGGAATCACGGAAATCAGGGTGCCAATAAAACAGAAATAAAATACGATTTTTTCCGGAGACTCGGTTTTAGTCAGCGCCCGAACCGTGACAAACGCCATCGCCGCCAGAAAACTCGCACTCAAACCAATGACCGACATCAGGTTAATTAAACCTGAATCCGGTTTGGCAACACAGAGTACCCCGATGAAACCAATTGCAGCCGCGACTAACATGCTTGCTGTGATTTTTTCCTTAAGAAATAGCCAGGCAATCAGCGGAATAAAAATCGGGGAAGAGTAGGTGAAGACCATGGCATTGGAGAGTTTTAAATGGGCAATGGCATAGAAAAATCCGTACATGGCCGTCAGGCCGACTACTGCGCGCCAGGTGTGCATCCATAGTTTTTCAGTTTTGAAAAAACCAATGCCTTTATTGAAAATGAAGGGCAGGAAAATAAACAGCCCGACAAAATTGCGAAAGAAGACCACGGTGGCGTTATCAACCGTTGCTGAGGCATAACGGATACACACGCCCATAACTGAAAAGAGAAAAGCAGAGCAGGTCAGTAACAGAATGGCTTTAAGCAGATGCGGAGCGGCTGGGGCAGACATGGAAACAACTGAGCTAGAAGATCTGACGATATTCTAGCTGAAATGCTGTCGAGATTTACTGGCTTTGAGCAAGTTGTGCTTCAAGTAACTTGATCTGTTCCTCTTTCAGTTGGATCAACTGGTCGGCATCGCTATGCTGCGCATCCAGTGTGGCTTTTTGTTCATTGAGCTGAACTTGGATGTCATCTAATTTAGCCACTTCTTCTTTGGCCAAACTGGCATTCTCCGGCACTGGTGCATCTAACAGCTGATTTGATACCAGTGCTTTAGCTTCGATCGTCTCAGGTGCTTTCGCTGCCGCCGTATCTTCTTCAGTTTTCGCCGCAGGTTTTGCTGCCGGAACAGCCGCGATATCTTCCTGATGCATGCGTTCCGCTTCACCGGAAGAGGCATTCAACCACTGATATAGCAATACCAATGCAACGACAGTAACTAAAGCCCCCATAATCCCCATTAAAAGTTTGGGGTTATTTCTTTGTTCTACTGACATAGCTTGAACCTTGATTTTTATTTTACTGAACGAGGTTTAAACTGAATCACGCCAACTTCATCTGGAACAGCTGGTGTTTCTGGTTGATCAACATGTGTGGGACGATTTTCTTCATAACCACATTCAATACATTCGATCCATTCATCTTCACCAGAGGTCAGCATGACGACGCGATCTAACGCCTGACATTTTGGACATTTTGCGCCTGCAATGAAACGACGTTTAATGGTCATCATACTCACCTTGTGATCAACTTAAAAAGCTAGTTTAAGCGTTTTTAGAGGGGTTCGTCCAACCTTGATGACGCAGCAACGCATCTATTTTTGGCTCGCGTCCGCGGAAATTGATAAATGCGTCAAGTGCTGTGTCTTTTCCGCCAACTGCGAGGATATTTTCCCGAAACTGCTTTCCGGTAGTGGTATTAAAAATACCTTCATCTTCAAAGCGGTCGAAGGCATCACTGGCCAAAACTTCGGCCCATTTATAGGAATAATATCCTGCTGCATAACCACCGGCAAAAATGTGACTGAAGCTGTGCTGGAAACGGTTATAGTCGGTGGTCGGTAGGACCGCATACTTTTCACGGATCTCATTCAGAGTAGCCTGAACCTGTGTTGCATTTAAAGCCGGATTGGCTCGGTGAATACTCAGGTCAAACAGGGCAAATTCAAGCTGACGCAGGGTTTGCATGCCAGACTGGAAGAAACGTGCATCGAGCAGGGCTTTCAGCAACTCTGCCGGCAAGGATTCTTGAGTTTCAATGTGCTCGCTGAGCAGATCCAGACTTTCCTGATCCCAGGCCCAAAATTCCATAAACTGGCTTGGCAGCTCAACGGCATCCCAAGCCACGCCATGGGTACCTGCTACCGCAATATTGTCCACTTCTGTCAGCATATGATGCAGGCCATGACCAAATTCATGGAACAGGGTAATCACTTCATCATGGGTCAGGAGTGCAGGGCGATTGCCGACAGGTGGGGTAAAGTTACCGACCATATAGCAAATCGGTTTTTGCAGGCCATCACTGGTCTGCATACGGGAACGGAAACCACTCATCCAGGCACCGCCACGTTTGCCTTGGCGTGCATACAGGTCAAAATAGAAGCCGCCAATCACCTGACCTTGATCTTCCAGTTCAAAATAACGTGCATCCGGATGCCATACAGGCGCTTCGCGTTCAATCACGTGAATGCCATACAGGCGATTGACAATATTGAACAGGCCTTGCAGGATTTTCGGTGCAGGGAAGTAAGGTTTAAGCGCTTCCTGTGACAGGTTAAATTGCTGCATTTTCAGCTTTTCAGAATAATAGCCACTGTCCCACGGTTGCAGATCACGGATGCCATCTTCAACAGCAATCGCTTTCAGTTCAGCAATTTCCTGTTCTGCTGGTGCGCGGGCATGCTCTGCCAGATCACGCAAAAATTCGTCTACTGCCTCTACACTCGGTGCCATTTTACTGGCTAAGGACAATTCCGCATAATTATTAAAGCCAAGCAGTTTTGCCATTTCCAGACGCAGACTGAGGATTTCTTCGATCAATGCAGTATTGTCAAACTCGCTCTGTTCAGCCTGATCTGACGCGCGGGTAGTATAAGCTTTATAGAGTTCTTCACGCACAGGACGATTTTCTGAATGGGTCATGATCGCCAGATAAGACGGGAAATCCAGCGTAGCCACCGGTTGATCCAGTTCACGTTGCTGACCATATTGTTTTAACAGCTCAATATTACTGGTAGATAGACCCGCTAACTCCTCTTCATTTAGCGGTCTGAAATAGGCCTGAGTCGCATCCAGTACATGGTTGGAGAAGTCGGATGATAATTGGGACAGACGAGCCGAAATTTCCGCATAACGTTTTTTCGCTTCACCCTCTAATGCCACCCCAGACAGTTTGAAATCACGTAAGGCCAGTTTAATGGCGCTTCGCTGCGCTGCCGGCAGTTCATTATAAATCGACGCATCATAAATATGCTGATAGGTCTGATAGAGCGCCGTATGTTGACCCAGTTGCGTATAGTATTCGCTAAGACCCGGTAAGAGTGCTTGATAGACATCACGGGTTTCGGCATTGTTCATCACGGCATTTAAATGTGACAGGATGCCCCAAGACTCACTCATATTGTTTTCAAGTGTGTCGACATGTTCAAGAGTAGCCAGCTGCTCCTGTACTGAAGTAGGTGTTTCGGTAAGTTCATTCAGGAACTTTTGACCTTCAGCGATACAGCTTTCAATTTTTTGTTTTAGCTCAGCCAGCGTAATCTGATCAAATTGCGGAACAGGCAAAGTTGCCTTTTCTAAAGTCATGTCGGTCTGCCAAATTAATTTTCAGTGTTAGTTCTAGAAGTAAGGCTTCTTGATCGAGAAATCAAGCTTGACCGGTGATTTATTCTGAAGCAGGAGGTATCGAGATTTATTCAATCTCGTTCACAATGATGTCCAAGCTACTTTTGCTAATGTTGAGTTATAGTTCAACTGATTGGTGTTGCTCGCTGAAACTCCGAAACAGATAGTTTAAGAATAGGCAGAATTCCATAGTCTGTTTCAAAGAAATAGGAAATATGTCTTTGCAGATCTTTGAATTTCACTGCTTGAGTGTAGATCAAAATAGGAGGCAGTTTTCCTGTCAGTTTTGTTTAGAAATAGGGAAGGTACCTGATCAGACTGATCTAAGTTGATGATTCGATGCGGTAAGTATTTTTACTCTAATCGTATTTATTCTGGATAAGGTTTAAAAGAAAAAAGAGCGCCGTAGCGCTCTTTTTAAACCATCAAAAATTATTCAGTCTTGGCTTTTGCATTCGACTTTTTCTTTTTGACCTTGGCCTTTTTCTTTACTTTATCTTTAACCTTTGCTTCAGACTTTCCTGCAGATGGTTTAGCAGACTTTTTACTGTAAGAGCTGGGTTTTCCTTTTCCTTTTTTGCGTCGTATGGGCTGTTCTCCATCGGCGCTCAGGTTGGATTTAGATTCACGTTCATTGTTGCCGAACACTTCTTCTGTCGCGGCTGGACGTGATACTGGTTTTTTCTCACTTACGCGTGGTGCACGGGCACGAACTGCACGGCCAGCATGGCTGAGTTGTTGCACCAGTTCAAAGTCGATCTTGCGCTCTTCCAGATTGACACCGGCAACCTTGATTTTGACTTCATCGCCCAGCCCAAAGACCTGACCACGGTTCTGGCCGATCAGATTCTGGCTGCTTTGATCAAAGACGAAGAAGTCGTCGCCTAGCTGGCTGACATGCACCATACCATCGACATACAGGTCTTTTAACGTTACAAACAGGCCGAATTCTGCCGTCGCACTGATGATACCGATAAATTCTTCGCCCAGATGCTGCTGCATATAATGGCATTTCAACCAGGTCGTCACCGAGCGCGACGCTTCATCTGCACGACGTTCTGTGGCAGAGAAATGGTCACCAGCTTCATCTAAAGCACCGCCTGAAAGCGGAGATGGCTTGTTATTTAAATGTGCCTTGATGGCACGATGCAATAACAGATCCGGATAACGACGAATTGGTGAAGTGAAATGTGTATAGGCTTCATAAGCCAGACCATAATGGCCGGCATTACTCGCACCATAGTAAGCCTGCATCATGGAGCGTAATAACACCGCATGAATACTTGGTGCATCGATCCGGTCTTTGGTCGCTTCAATCACCGCCTGATAATCTTTCTGAGTCGGCTGTTCCGGGAAATTCAAACCCAGCAGCTTGACGAAGTCACGAACTTTCTGGATACGTGAGAACTCAGGTGGCTCATGCACGCGGTACAACATTGGCATTTCATTTTTCAATGCATATTCTGCGGCTGCCACGTTGGCCAGCAACATACACTCTTCAATCAGCTTATGCGCATCATTACGGCTGCGTGGAAGAATTTCTTTAATTCCGCCCAGTTCGTCGAAGGTCATGTAAGTTTCAACAGTTTCAAATTCCATGGCATGGCGTTCAGCACGTAAACTTTTAAGAACTTGATAAAGTTGGAACAGGGTGTTGATCGACTTGCGAACTTCGCGATCTTCGGTAATCGCCTGGCTGTCACCTTCCAGATACTGTGCGACCTGATCATAGGTCAAACGTGCCTTGGAATGCATGACAGACGGATAGAACTCAAAACCGGTGACTCGGCCAGCACGTGACAGTTTTAAATCACAGACCATACATAGGCGGTCAACGTTCGGATTTAACGAACACAGGCCATTCGACAATGCTTCAGGCAGCATCGGTAAAACGAAGTGCGGGAAGTAGACTGACGTCCCGCGTTCCTGCGCTTCATCATCTAGCGGTTTGCCTGGACGTACATAATGGCTGACATCGGCAATGGCCACGACCACACGATAGCCACCACCCGGACGTTTTTCGGCATAAACGGCATCATCAAAGTCACGTGCATCTTCACCATCAATGGTGACCAAGGCTAAATCACGTAGATCCACACGACCTTCACGGTCTTTGGCCGTTGGCTCTTTAAAGCTTTCGGCTTCTTTAACCACTTCTTCCGGGAATTCATAAGGCAAACCATATTCTAAAATGGTTTGTGGAATAATGATTTCAGTATCGGCCTTGTCTGCCATGGACTGCACAATATGTCCAGTCGCGAATTCTTCACGGGTCGGATAGGTATCAATCGCCACACGAATAGAGTCACCCAGATTAGCCTGGGCATGTTCGATCAGTTCTTTTTCAAGGGTGATTGGCTGATGCGCATTTGGGTTGGCTGGCTGGATAAAGTATTCACCATCATATTCTGACACTTTACCAATGATCTGTTTGACACGATGCTGCACAACTTCAGTAATATAGCCCCAGGCTTTACCTTTACGGTCTACCGAAGTCTGACGCACTTTAACGCGGTCACCATTAAAGACCAGGCGCAGTTCACGCTCAGCCAATAATAAGTCGTCCTGGCCGGAAATGTTGGCAGTTCCCATCCCCCGGGAATTGATATAAACCGTCGCTTCGGATTCAGGTTGCTCGACGGCAATCTGAAACTTGTAGCCGTCTTTCATCAGTTGCCCGTCACGCACCATCGCAATTAAACGATGGCTTAGGGCATCAATACTTTTTTGATCTGCAATTTCAAAATGTTCGACCAGGTCTGCATGGGACTGGGCATTGTTCTTTTCGATGGTTTCTAAAATGAGCGTGCGGCTAGGGATAGGGTTGTCATAACGTTCGGCTTCAGCTTTTGCTTCAGGATCGACCCAGTTTTTCATCATGTCTTTAAATTTATCTTAGGAGATAGGTTTAGCATAAAACATGTGTGCGCAGACTGCACGTAAATGATTGCAATAATCCATTTAAGTTTTCAATTTTCTGTTAATTTTCGATAACTGGAAATTTATGCAGTTTTTTTGCCATCAAAATGCACGAAAAATCGAGGAATTGCTTAAAAAGTATTTAAACGAGCAAAAATATGCACTTTTTTTTGATGCTGCGCTTGCAGTGCCATGCCGAAATTTGTATTATGGCCGCACGTTACGGTGAGATGGGTGAGTGGCTGAAACCACGTCCCTGCTAAGGACGCATACGGGTAACTGTATCGAGGGTTCGAATCCCTCTCTCACCGCCACGCTTACTTACGTCGCGCGCTCATAGCTCAGCTGGATAGAGCACTTGGCTACGAACTAAGGGGTCGGGAGTTCGAATCTCTCTGAGCGCACCAAGTAAGTTAAGCAGAAAAAAACGTATTGCCAACCTAGGCACACAAGTTACGCGCTCATAGCTCAGCTGGATAGAGCACTTGGCTACGAACTAAGGGGTCGGGAGTTCGAATCTCTCTGAGCGCACCAACTTGAACAATTAACCGCACATGTTGCGGTTTTTTTGTGCCTAAAATTTACAGAAACACCAGACATCACGTGCTAAAAATAAGTCTCAGGCGAGTGAATAAAAATAAAGGCAGTCGTGATGAGAAAAATAATTGTCCAGGAGTTTTTGACTCTAGATGGTGTAATGCAGGCGCCCGGCGGCCCGAAAGAAGATCTATCTGGTGGTTTTCAATATGGTGGTTGGGTGGCGCCGTATTTTAATGCGGAACCTGATCCGGCATTTGATGCCATCATGCAAAAATGGATGCAGCCCTCCGATATTCTTTTAGGAAAAAATACTTTTCAGATTTTTGAATCTTACTGGCCCACACATACTGAAGACTGGCCGGGAATCAATGACGTCAATAAATATATTCTTTCTACCAGTCTCGAGCACTCGGACTGGCAAAATACCCTTTTTCTGAAAAGCATTGATGAGGTAATCAAGCTTAAAGCATCAGGAGAGGGGGATATTCGAGTTTATGGCAGTGCTGCAGTGGTACAGGCGCTTTTCAAATATGAGCTTGTGGATGAACTTTGTCTGCTGACTTTTCCAATTATACTGGGTGTTGGCAAACGCCTGTTTAGTCATGAATCAATACCCGCCGCTTTTCAATTGATAGATCATCTGGTCAGCTCAAATGGTATTGTGTTTACGCATTATCAAAGGGCAGGAGAAGTAAAAACGGGAACAATACGCGAGTGATAAAGCGCACAAGAGTGATGGTCGGTTTATATTTGAATTCTATTCTGGCTGGATACCTGGTTGAGAATACTTAAGGTTGACCCATTATTTGGTGCTGAAATTTTTTGGAAAATGAAGCTTCTTGGTTGAATTAATTAAGTGCTTTTAGCTCTAAATTTGCAGAAGTTTTCAGCAGAAAGTTGTGAATATTGCTGCATCGTTTAATTACTGTACGTTCGGTTGAGATTTTATTAAAAAACACTTAACAACACTGAAAAAACTCGTATAATGCACCCCATCAAGACGTCGCGCTCATAGCTCAGCTGGATAGAGCACTTGGCTACGAACTAAGGGGTCGGGAGTTCGAATCTCTCTGAGCGCACCAATCTTGATAAAAAATCTGAAAAAACCGCACATTGATGCGGTTTTTTTGTGTCTGGAATGTGTGTGAATTTTTCATATAAAAAACCAATAACTCTCTGCATCCTTCTTATCTTAATTTTTGCTGAACTTTCAGTGCATAAACGGTATTGCCACCTACCGCAGGTAAAACATCGTGATAGGGCATGCTGCGCATAGCTCTTAATAAGAATGGCGCCTGATCGTGAATCTTCATGCTGCTGGTAATTTGAAATAAGGTACCTTGTGACTGCGGTAATAAGCGCATGCCACCTTTCACAAACTTCAAGTCGCCGCCATTGGCATTGAACTGGTTTTGCAGGGAATCAAGCTGGTAAAAACGCATCTTGAAGTTAAATGGAATCTGAATCACCCCTAAACCCACCGAAACCTTATAGTTGGCATCTATATTCTGGGTATTGACCGGATTCAGTTCGACCTTCTTGATTTGCCGGGGGAAAAGTTGCTGCGTCGCTTCAGCAGCCAACCATGGCCGCAATTTTTTGACCGGATGCGCAAAATATTGATAGGTGCTGCTAAATCTTAAATTTTCTGAGACTTTTCCTTCTTTAATCTGATAGTTCGGCAAAATGAAACTGACTGGTTGACCAGACTTTTGGCTGATCTGGGCAATTTTTTGTAGCTGTTGAGGGTTGAATCTAAGTTGCGGAATCGGAGTTGCTAGTGCTGCTGTATGCTCGATTTTAAAGCGTTGTTGTAGTGCTTCCAGCAGAAATGCATTGGTACTCGGCGGAATGCCGAGTTTGGCTTCAGGTAGCGCATTCAGGATTTTACTGAATAAAAAGCCTTTGGGCTGGTTCAGGTCGCCCCATTGGGTGACAGTCACCAGCGTTCTATGCGGACCCAGTGCAAACCACTCCAGTTTTCCTGCACCATAGGGAATTGGCGCATCGATAATTAAAGTACTAATGCTGTTATCACCCAGATGATGCTGCATCACCACGGTTTCTTTAAAGTTCAAGACCGAAATCGGGGTCGGGATATGAACCTGATATTTGACCTGCTGAATCGAACCCTGCTGCTCCAGCACTTTGGCTGACTTTAAGGTCGGAAACAGACCCACATAATTCGGATAATGGCGCAGCAATTTTTCAACTTGAGCTTCAGCCACAGGCAATATCACAGCCGCACTATAAAACTGTGTCTTGCTGGCTGCATTACTGTTTAAGGTGGGAAGCTGGGTTTTAGTCGAGGGATGCGCATAAATCAGAATTCGCTCGCCGGTTAATTCTGCCAGTTGCTGGGCATTGCCCTGATAAGCACTCAGACTGCTCGGCAGTTCGGCATTCCAGGGAATGATTTTGGCCAGTGCTGGAGCAGAAACTGCCAAACAAACACCGATGAGCATGCATTGCTTTAATCCTTTCATTCAACATCCTGTTGCGTATTTTTTGTTTTAATTGCTGTTTATTTAAAACCAAATGCACGTATTTCCAAAGCAAAGTTATGTAATTGATGCGACAGGCGCATAAGCGCTATGGATATTTTGGTATAGTATTGGGCAAGATTTTATTTTTGATGTGATGCTATGACTGAGTCAGCACCGACTTTATCGACCCGTTATTTTCTGACTTTAGAAGAATCTCAGGATGGTTTTGCCCTGGCGACGTTTGGTAAAAAGCAGATTTCACGTTTTCTGACCCCTTTGGTCAGTATCGGGATCATCATCTGGGGTTTCTCGATGGGCTTTGATGGCGTCGGACGTTATTACGTGGCTTTGGGCGCATTCTTTCTGCTCCTGCAAGGCATCATGCGTTACTGGTTCCTGCCGATGATGTTTAAACGCCAGTTTGTTAAATATCAGTTTGGTAAAAGCGAACAGGGTATTGATTTGTATCAGGACTATGCGGAAATTTTTACCAATGATCGTAGCAAGCTGGTGCCATATAGCGAAGTGCAGAATTTTGCTGTTGGTAAACTGACTTATATGCTGGAATTGAAAAACCGTACCGTGGTTATTGTGCCGAAGCGTGCATTTAAGGACGGCACTGAACAGAGTATGTTCGAGCATACATTTAAAAAATAATTCAGATATCTATAAAAGGAAAAGGGAAGTTTTGATCATGAGCACACGTCCATCCAAAATCGTTTGTGTGGGTCGCATTTATGCCGATCATGCCAAAGAACTCGGCAATGCGATCCCTGATCGTCCCGTATTATTCATCAAGCCACCGAGTGCCTTAACTTCGCTCGAAGCAGGCATTGAATGGAATCCGGAATGGGGCAACTGCCATTATGAATGTGAACTCAGCTTGCGTATTGACCGGACCTTAAGCAAAGAAAGCAATCCTGTGAAAGCACTTGACGCTGTGGGTGCGGTGACTTTAGGTCTGGACTTAACTTTGCGTGATTTACAGGATGATCTCAAGAAAAAAGGCCAGTCTTGGGAACGTGCCAAAGCCTTTGATGGTTCTTGTTTGTTGTCGGACTGGGTGCCTGTCGCCGATGTAGTCACGGACTGGAAAGATGTGCATTACACACTGCAAGTCAATGATGAGCTACGTCAAAAAGGCGATACTGCATTATTGATATTTGATATTGCGACGTTGCTGGCTGACATCAGTCAGGTCTTTACTTTGGAAGAAGGCGATGTGGTGATGACCGGTACCCCGGCAGGCGTTGCGGCATTGCATTCAGGCGATCAACTGAAAATGACGCTGAAGGGGCAGGCTCAGGATTATGTCTGGACGACTTTTGTGAAATAACCAAGATTTTGAATCAAAGGAGCCAATGGGCTCCTTTTTCATATGCATAATTTTAATCATTAACAGTATAACGCTTGCGAAACTGATCAGGGGTGCTTCCCATCCAGCGTTTAAACATGTTGATAAATGCCGAGGCATTGGCATAGCCCAGATCAAAGGCAATGCTTTCAACGCTATGACCTGAATTTAATAAAGACATGGCCTGCATCACTTTCAGGCGTTGCCGCCATTCATGTAGTGACATTCCCAGTTCTTTCTGGCTATATCGCGCTAGCGTCCGCTCGGTTAAATTGACGCGTTCTGCCAGTTGCTGCAGCGAGCTCTGATCTGCCGGATGCTGATGTAAATAATCTAAAATCTGTTTCAGCAATGCATGTTCTGAATGCGGTAAATAACTGCTGACCAGTTGGGCTTGCTGCAGCTGATCGAGCAGCACCTGTAGCAGACGCTGATATTCAACTGAATTCTCGAGTGCTGGATGGTCTTGCTGATGCAGTTGTTTCAGGTGGGTGAATAAAGCGGTGACCAGAGGTGCACTGAGCAGGATGCCGGGTTGGGTGGGCAGTTGGCTGCATAGTGATTCATGCACATACAGGGTGCCATGAGAAACTGCGGTACGGTTCAGACCACGATGCTCTAAATTCGGTGGGAGCCAGATGCCGTGAGGTGAAGGCGTCACATAATTTATATGATTAATATTCACTTCCATCACGCCATGAAAAGCATAGACAAATTCTCCCCAGGCATGGCCATGTAGCGGATAAACAGATTGCGCAGGATCTTCCCTGAAACTGATCCACAGAGGTGCTTTAATCAGATCATGGGTCGGAAGTTGCTTGAGCGAAGCTGAATCTGCTTGGATTTTTTTATGCATCACCGAAATTGCCTGAATAACACCATCATTTGTCTGTTTTGAAGTATATCTTTTATTTCTGACACTTTTATAGTGTACCTTCCAAATGAGCAACAGGACCGTATGTGAGCCAGCGTCAGGCATTAGATGCCAAAGCATCTGCCATCATGTTTGTATTGTGTATGTTGTGGGGTTTACAACAGGTGGTACTGAAGTGGGCCGCGAATGATATTTCAGCCCTGATGCAAATTGCCTTGCGTTCAGCCTTGTCTGCGCTGATGGTTTATCCCCTGATTCAGCAGAGCGTGCGCCGTCAACTCTGGAATGCACGCTATTTACCTGCAGGATTGCTGGTCGGTGTGTTGTTTGCAACCGAATTCTATCTGATTGGTGAGGCACTGCGTTATACCTCAGCCTCGCATACGATTGTTTTACTTTATACCGCGCCGATTTTTGTGGCTTTGGGTTTACACTGGAAATTGCCGGCAGAGCGTTTGTCTTCTGTGCAATGGGGCGGAATATTTCTTGCCTTTAGCGGAATTGTAGTCAGCTTTCTGTTACGTCCACAGACAGAATCAACTTTACAAACTGATGCCTTGTGGGGAGATTTTCTGGCTTTGCTTGGCGGCGTATTCTGGGCAGCCACCACAGTCAGTGTACGTCTGAGCCGGCTGGCTGAAGCACCTGCAACCCAGACTTTGTTCTATCAATTATTGATAGGTGGAATGCTGTTATTGCCTCTGGCTGTTCTGACTGGACAAGCAGCCATTCAATGGACGGTGTTGTCTATTTCCAGTCTGGTTTTTCATACCGTGCTGATTTCCTTTGCCAGTTATCTGATCTGGTTCTGGATGCTGAAGCATTATCTGGCATCGCGTCTAGGGGTATTTTCCTTTTTGACCCCTGTATTCGGCATGCTGTTCGGCGTACTGATTCTGGATGAACATATCGAAATCAATTTTATTATCGGCACCTGTATGGTCATGCTGGGTGTGATTCTAGTGAGTTTGCAGGGATGGCTGAAAAAACCGAATATCAATAAAAGCATTCAAGAGCAAGCATGAAAATCTGGTCTGTAAATTTAGCGACCTGGATTGGTCTGTCTTCTATTCTGATCTGGGCCAGTCTGGTCGCCGTAGTGAAACTGATTACTGAATCCACCAGTGCAGTGCAGGGGATTGCTTTAATTTATAGTTTTAGCAGTCTGGCGATTTTTGCGTTCACCGGCTTTCCAAAAATCATGCAAATGTCCAAGCGTTATCTGCTCGGTTGTGGCGCTTTATTTGTGGCTTATGAGATTCTATTTCTGGTTGCTGTGGCATGGTCGGATAATCGTGAACAGGTGATGCTGATTGCCATGATCAATTATCTGTGGCCACCCTTGATGATTGTTTTTTCGATTTTTGCCCGACAGTTGCAGGCTCGCCTCTGGGTGATTCCAGGCTTTCTGCTCGCTGTGATGGGACTGATGCTGGTGGTCAATCCAGAAATCACTAATCTGCCGAAGTTTATGCAGGCTTTAGCTGAAAATCCTTGGGCCTATGGCTTTGCCTTTCTCGGCGCTTTGTTATGGCCTTGCTACTGCGTTCTAACTAGGACCTATGGCCGCGGACAAAATGGTGTACCGATTTTCTTTATAGTCGCTGTAATCAGCTTATGGCTCTTACATTTAGGATTAAATGAACCTTTTATCATGCCCTCATTCAAGCTATGGCTGGGAATTGCGGTGGTGGGAAGTCTGATTGGTATCGCCTATAGCAACTGGAATCAGAGTATGCAATTCGGCAATATCAAGGTGCTGATCTTAGCCACTTACTTTATGCCGATTCTTTCTTCGGTCATGTCCATGCTGATTCTGGATGTCAGGCCCGAACTCAGTTTCTGGATTGGGACGGGTTTGGTGACTGCAGGCGCTATAGTCTGCTGGAAATCTACCGCTATCAGTTAAAAAAATCCTCTCAAGCGAGAGGATTTTTTTATTTATGTCGGAACAGTTCGGACAATGGGAAATTGAGTTTTTCTTCCAGATATTGATCAGTTTCCTGTAATCTAGGTGAGAAATTTTGCATCCAGATGTCATCAGTCTGGGCATTGGTGAGATGGTTTTTGCGTGGCAGTGGATAAGGCAATTGCAGATAAAAATTCCAGAAGCTGACCTGATCCAGATCGCGAACCAGCACATATTCATTCTCATCGGTGCGTTTGATTAGATTCTGCTTTTCAAACATGGCGACATAGCTCGGCCAGCGGCCAATTTCATCTCGGCCCAGCACTTCAAGCGCTTGTGCTTCACTGATGCTTTCACCGGTTTTCTGTTTTCTATAAAAGAGTTCTAACAGATCTAGCAGCATGACGATGGGATGGCGTTTATTGTCCTGACCAGATTCAAACGCTGTCAGGGCATAACTGATTTCAACACCCAATAACACAATAATCCACGACAGATAAATCCAGAGCAGGAAAATCGGCACGGCGGCGAAGGCACCATAGACGATCTCATAGCTGGTAAAGTTTGACATGATATAGCCAAACAGATTTTTCAGCAGCTCAAACACCACGGCACTAAATAGACCGGCAATAAAGGCAGATTTAAGCGGTACACTGCGATTCGGGATGGTCCAGTTCAAAATGAAAAATCCGAGTACAGTCAAAGAAAAGGAAATCGTCCAGAGGACAAAAGCGCCATCAAGCTCATAACCGGCAAAGTTATTGCTGAGAATGCTCATGGATGCCACGGTCGAAGAAATCACAAATGCACTGCCGAGTAAAATCGGCCCGAGCGAAATGATGGTCCAGTAACGCATAAAGCCCATAATTCCGCCCCGCGTTTCAGTCACGCGCCAAATGCGGTTAAACACCGTTTCGATACTGCTGAGCATCAATACTGTCGTCACAAACAAGAACAGAATACCAATGATGGTGAGATTGCTGGATTTATCGGTAAAGGCATTCAGGGCCTTATCAAAGGCAATTGTAGTTTTGGGTAAAAAATTACTATAGATCAGTTGTTGCAATTGCTGCCGCGCAGGTTCCAGCGCTTTAATGGAAGAGATAATTACCAGAAAAACCGTCAGCATAGGCACCACCGCAAACAGGGTAGTGTAGGTCAGGGAACCTGCCTGTTCGCGACAGCGGTCTGCTTCAAAACGTCGAAGTACAAATAAAACAAATTGAAACCAGTGTTTTTCATAGAAAGGTAATTTCTTTAAATACTTAACAATCATCTGCATCCAATCTCAATTTTTTTAATCATCATGAATTTTCACCATCAGCTTAACCAAAAAACTTGCAAAGTATCGTATAGTTTTATTTTTTTAAGTAATGAATAAGAACCATGATGCAACCTTATGTCCTTGTTTTATATTACAGCAAATATGGCTCAACCAAAGAAATGGCGCATCTGATTGCCAATGGAATTGAAGCGGCAGGCGTGGCAGTAAAAATCAGGACAGTTCCAAATATATCCAGCATGGTAAAAGTCGCTGAACCGAGTATTCCGGCAGAAGGGGATATTTACTGTACTCTGGACGATCTAGCGCAATGTGCCGGCCTGGCGCTTGGTTCACCGACCCGTTTTGGCAATATGGCCTCTGAAATGAAATATTTTTGGGATCAGACCACGAGTCTGTGGCTGAATGGAGCGCTACACGGTAAACCGGCTTGCGTGTTTACGGCATCAGGTTCCATGCATGGCGGACAGGAAAGTACTTTGCTGACCATGCTGCCGCCGTTGTTCCATCATGGCATGATGATCATGGGGCTTAGTAACTCAACACCGGCACTCTCGAATACCAAAACTGGTGGTACGCCTTATGGCGCTAGTCATGTCAGCGGCCCACGGCATGATCAGAGCCTGAGTCAGGATGAAAAAATTCTGTGTGAAGTACAAGGCAAGCGTTTAGGTGAAGTGGTACTGAAACTCAATTGAGTCTGACAAGCACTCACAGGAAATGAAGAATGAACTTCATTTCCTGAATTTTATTAGGCTTCTTTTTGATCTTTTTGATCTTTTTGATCTTTTTGATCTTTTTGATCTTTTTGATCTTTTTGATCTTTTTGATCTTTTTGATCTTTTTGATCTTTTTGAT
>NZ_JAMXXM010000016.1:0-64104 GCF_024129715.1 Acinetobacter lwoffii | reverse complement strand
CCGATTTGATAAGCTTGCACGAAATTACCAGTCTATGATTTACATTGCTTGCATATTTATTTGGTGTAAAGCCAAATGAGGACACGCCCTAGGGTTTTTTTAACATCTTCTAGATTTAAAAAACACTGTTTTTTTATGATTACTGGCAAAGGCGGCAAATGATCGAACAGAAGTATTACCGGGCGAGTTTATTTTTGGTTATAATTTTTTGAAATATTGATCCAATACAGAACAAGGTTAATCCAATTGAACATCTTTAAAAAAAATATTTTTGAAAATATTAAAAAACTGGATCAGCAAAAACAAAAAAAAATAGCTGCAGCTCAGGAGTTGGGCAAGATATTGGTTAAATCTCCAGGAAAATTTATATGGGATAGCATGGCTTTGCTCACGCAGTCCAAATCCTTTGAATCTAATGTTATATTAGGGAATCCTCGGTTAAATCAATTGGGTTTACATCGCTTCCGGGTTCAGTTTGCTGCAAAAATGGCAACACAACGCAGATTGAGGTTATCAAAGTTCATTCATCCGGCAGATGTCGAAAAATTTCAAAAAAATGGGTTTATATTCAGAGAAAACTTTTTAGCGGCAGATAAGTTTGCGCAATTAAAACAAGAATTATTGACGACTCCGCTGGAAACACGGGAAACCTTACAAGGGGATACAGTCACTCGCCGTATGGCATTAGATGGCAAAACCTTGAAGCACATGCCCGTCACCCAACAATTCCTGCATTCAGATGAATGGCGAAACCTGCTGAATTATGTTGCCAGCTTTAAAGTTCAGCCCATCTCTTACCTGCAAGTGATCTTTTCGCAGGTCAGAAAGGCCAAAGCGGACCCTCAAACGAATTTACATAGTGATACTTTTCATTCCAGCGCAAAAGCCTGGTTATTTCTAGAAGATGTCACTGAAGATGACGGCCCTTTTGTCTATGTACCCGGCTCGCATCAGTTAAATCCTGAACGCTTGAATTGGGAACAGCAGAAATCTGAGTCAATCACAGTAAAAACGGATGCCATGACCCGCCGAGGCTCTTTTCGAGTCTCTGAAAAAGAAGTGCTTGAATTAGGCTATGCCAAACCGCAAGCTTTTGCGGTGAAGGCCAATACATTGGTGATTGCAGATACCTATGGTTTTCATGCTAGAGCAAAAAGTCTCAAACCTTCGGTGAGGATTGAACTATGGACTTATGCACGTCGAAATCCATTTGTGCCTTGGTTAGGTTATGATCCGCTTTCTTTTCCTGTATTGAAATCAAATTTAGTGCCATGGTATTGGGCAAGTCTGGATTTCTTGGAAAAGCGGTATCAGCGAAATAATCCCTGGAAAAAAGTAGGTAAAAAGTGTGCAGCAGATCCTGCTGTTCTGACCAGTAAATAAGAAACGTTTTGAACTTAGAACACTGGATCGGCCTTGAATATGGACAAAAAAGCTCGTATTAAATAAAGCATAGATTGGATCTTTTCTCATTCTGCTGTCTACCACTTAAGTATAGGCAGGTTTATTTACTGGGGGTTTAACTTTCTTCTCTTTATTGATCGCTGTATGATAGTGAAAATTTTACATAATAAATTTACAAGTCATCGCAATGGAACCACAACGTCAGATGCCATTAAGAAAACTCCCACGCCTGAAAGCACGTGGTGGTTTACAGGTGATGTATGCATCGATACATGCATTATTGCTTCGGGAATTACAAACCCGCTTTGGTCAATACCGTCTAGGCTATTTATGGGTTTTTTTAGAGCCTTTATTGACTATTGGGATCATGGTGGTACTTTTTGGGACCGTCATGCAAAGAACACTACCGGGGATGGATTATGCTGTTTTTTTAATTAATGGCATTATTCCTTTCTTTATGTTTAGAACGGGAGTGACTTTGGGGATTAGTGCCACTGAATCCAATCGGGGTTTGTTTAGCTATCGCCCAGTCAAACCGATCGATGCTTTGCTCGCGCGTAATGTTCTCGAATTTCTGCTGAAATTTACTGCTTATATTGCTTTTACTGCAGCCTTTGTATGGTTTGGCTATCACATCAGTTTTGAACAAATTCCGCAACTTCTAGGCTATTGGGCGCTCTTATTTATATTTATGCTGGCGTGTAGCCTGATTTTTATTGTGATTGGCGATTTTTCAAAAGAATTAAATAAATTTCTTTCAGTATTCTTTTTAATTCTTTATTTTTTATCGGGTATTTTATATTCCATTCATATTATTCCAGTGGAATATCGCGAATATTTACTTTATAACCCCCTAATTCATATCTTTGAGTTAATGCGCCATGCGGTTGCGCCTACTTATAGTTTGGTGCCAGGAATTAGTCTAAGTTACTTCATGATATGGATGATTATTTCTTTATTTATAGGTTTACTTCTGTATAAGCGCTTTGAACGCCGTATGGTGAAATCGAAATGATCGAACTCAAAAATTTAACCAAATCATACGCAACGCCTAAAGGTCGGCATTATGTATTTAAAGATTTAAATGCGATTTTACCTGAAAACAAAAGTGTGGCCCTTTTAGGAAAAAATGGTGCCGGCAAGAGTACCTTGCTCCGGGTTATTGGAGGAATTGACTATGCTGATTCTGGAAGGGTAGTTACTAATAAAACCATTTCCTGGCCAGTCGCGTTGTCAGGTGGCTTTCAAGGCAGCCTAACAGCCAGACAGAATGTTCGCTTTGTCGCCAGACTTTATGTAAATCGTCATGATGAAGTTGAACATGTGGTAAATTTTGTTGAAGAGTTTGCTGAAATTGGTAAATACTTTGATATGCCGATGAAAAGTTACTCGAGTGGTATGCGTAGCCGGATTAGTTTTGGTTTAAGTATGGCCTTTAATTTTGATTATTATTTGCTGGATGAAGCGGGTGCTGTAGGGGATGCGTCTTTTCGAAAAAAGAGTCAGGCTCTGCTCGATGAACTTAAAGAAAATTCCAATATTATTATGGTTTCTCATGACTTAAAAGACTTGACCCGCAATTGTGATGTTGCTTTCTTGGTGCGGGATGGTAAAGCGGAATATTTTGATAATGTGCAAGATGCAGTAGGGGTATATAAAGCGTATGCAAGCTAAAATAAATAAGCGGCTTTGGATTGCCTATACCTGTTGTGTTCTTATTCCGGTATTGATTATTGTATTTTATCTTTTTGCCTTTGCGAAAGACCGTTTTCAGTCTTCTTCGATACTGTTGGTGAAGCAGGTGGCAGATACGCCAGTGGCTGATACTGCAGGAATAGGCGCTTTGTTGGGCGTGCCCAATACCAGTCGTGAAGACTCTCAAATTCTGAAAGAGTATATTGGCTCTCGCGATATGATCGAGAGGCTGGATCAAACGCTGAATCTGCGCAAAGAATTTTCATCGGTCAGTGACCCAATCTTTGCATTGCCTCAAGATGCCTCAATCGAAGACTTGGTTGAATATTTTAACAAAATGATTAAAGTCGAACTTGATGAGCAAACCATGATGCTACATGTACATGCTCAGGGCTTTTCGCCAGAGTTCTCACTGAAACTCAATCAAGAAGTATTAAAGCAAAGTGATGAGTTTATCAATGAAATTTCCCAGACCATTGCGCAAGAGCAGCAAGTATTTGCAGAGAAACAGTATACAGAAGCAACAGCGCAGTTAGATGAGGCTCGTCAGGCGGTACTCCAGTACCAAAATGAAAATGAAATCTTTGATCCCGAATTACAAGCCAAAGCGGTGGCTACACTGATTGCAGGTTTACAGAGTAGTTTGGCACAATTGAAAACTGAAGAGCGCACTTTACTTAGTTATTTGACGCCTGAAGCACCTCAAGTGGTGGCGTTACGGAGTCAAATCGCAGCCTTGCAACAGCAAATTAATACTGAAAGTTCAAAACTGACTTCACCAAATAATTTGAAATTGAATAAAAATGTAGCGGACTTTGAAGCTCTGAAAGCGCAGGTTGAATTTGCAGCTGATCTTTATAAAATCTCTTTGGTCTCTTTAGAAAAAGCTCGATTAGAAGCCTCACGTAAGCTCAAGAAATTGGTGGTGATTGCGACACCGCGTTTAGCCCAGGATGCTTTATATCCGCGTAAAGTCTATATCAGTCTAACTTCATTTATTTTGTTGAATATTATTTTTGGTATTGGATTGCTGATCCATTCGATTATCCGTGAGCACAGAGAATAAATTATGAAAAAAATTGCGTTATTATCAGTTTTATCATTGGCCTGTGCGACGGCTGGTTATGCATTTGATCCAAGTTTATTGCCAAGCGAAGTATCTCAGACCTTCAGTGGCGGAAATTTCGATACAGCAAGTGCTAACAGTACTGCCCTGTTAAACAGCCAGTCTGTGGTTGAGCTTTCTCCAAGCAGCTCAATGAAATATCCAATTCAAAACAAGATGTTTGGTTCACAGCTGTTTAAAGGCGCTTTTGCTTCAACTGCAGGATCAACCTTCAATAGTAGTTATCAGATTAACCCGGGCGATAATATTAATTTACGTCTCTGGGGCGCTTATCAGTTTAACGGCACTCAAACCGTCGATCCACAAGGCAATATTTTTATTCCAAATGTAGGGCCAGTCAAAGTCGCAGGTGTTCGAAATGGCAATTTGCAATCGGTAGTTGAAGCGCAGGTCCGCCGTATTTATGTCTCCAATGTGGGCGTGTATGCAGCCCTCGAGCAAGCCCAGCCCGTGAAGGTGATGGTCACCGGATTTGTCAATCAGCCGGGTAATTATGGTGGTGTCGCCAATGATAGTGTCATTGCTTACTTGGACCGTGCGGGTGGGGTGGATCCGGAGCGTGGCAGCTATATTGATATTAAAGTCATGCGCAATGGCCAAACGATTCAGCAGGTCGATTTATATGACTTTCTGCTACAAGGTCAAATTCGCCCTTTCTCTTTCCGGGATGGCGATGTGATTGTGGTAGGACAGCGCACGCATACCTTTAATGTTTCTGGTGAAGTCTATAACCAGCATGATTTTGAGTTTAACTCGCCTGCGGTTAGCTTGGCACAGGCATTGGCATTTGCCAAACTTAAACCTGGGGCGACCAATGTCAGTATTCAGCGTCGACAAGGTGCAGAGTATAGAAGTGAATATTACTCGCTGAATCAAGCGCATAATATAATGGTGGAAGATGGCGATATTGTCACCGTTACGGCTGACCGCTATGCGGGTACCATTCAAGTACGTGTGGATGGCGCACACAATGGTGCTCACGCCGTTGTATTGCCTTATGGCGCTAAACTGAGTGATGTATTGACGCAGCTACAACCGAATGCTTTGGCTGAAGTGGAATCTTTGCAATTGTTCCGTCCTTCTGTGGCCAAGCGCCAAAAAGAGATGTTAAATGTCGCTCTAGATAAGTTGGAAGAAACCACATTTAATGCACGCTCAAGCACGCAGGAAGAAGCAGCTTTACGTTTGCGCGATGCAGAATTGGTCAAGCAGTTTATTGCTAAAGCGCGTCAAGTAGAGCCTAAAGGGCAGGTGGTGCTGAATCCAGATACTTTTCAAGATGTGATATTGGAACAAGGCGATATTTTACATATTCCAGAAAAAACATCCGTGATTATGGTACATGGTGAAGTTGCTTTCCCAAATGGTATTGAATATAGAAATGGTTTAAGTGCCAAAAACTATATTGAGCAGGTCGGTGGTTTTAGCCAAAAATCGAATAAATCCAAAGTGATTGTGATTCGACAAAATGGTAAGGCTGAACTGGTGCGTAAAGGCGAAAAAATTAAGCAAGGTGATGAGATTTTAGTCTTGCCTAAAGCGCAGACTAAGGGTATTGAGTTAACGCGTGGTATTACTCAAGTGTTGTATCAAATTGCAGTAGCGGCGAAAGTTGCTTTAGATTTATAAGAATGAGGAAGTTTAAGTGATAACACAATTAGAAAGTTTTTTCGTAAAAGAAAATATATCTGTAACACCTAAAGATATTACCTATTGTTTATGTATAAGAGTAAGTGATATTACCCCTTGGATTTTAGAAAGATTAGAGTTTTGCTTAAGTTATTATAGTCCACAGCCGGAAATTAATGTTGTAGATTTTGGCTCTGAGGATTTTTTTGCTACAGAGATTAAAAATATTTGTGAAAAATATGGAGCAAATTATATTTTTGAGAATGATAGAGAGGAATTTTCACTAGCTAAAGCACGTAATATTGCTGTTAATAATGTAAAAACTAAATATTTTCTTTTATCTGATATAGATTTTGTATTTGATAAAAATGTTTTTGCTAATTTAGCGAAAGATGCAGAACAATTAAAAATGCATATTTATCCAAAAAGATTTTTAACAATGTCAATATGTCATTTAGAGGAAAATGAAACAAATAAATTTTGGAATAGTGAAGATAAAGTAAGTTTTATCAAAGAGTTAGATTATTTTGTTTCTAAAGCTGAATATGGAAAAGATATAGAATTCTATACAAGCTATAGTAATGTATTTTTCATGACTAAGGAACTATTTAATTTAATAGGAGGATACTGTGACAAATTTAGAGGGCATGGTTCAGAAGATTTTGATTTAATGTTAAGAATTGGGTTGATCTGCTCAGATATCCCTAAGCCAGAACAATTAAATAAAGACTTTTATGGTCCATTAAAAGATTCTTTTTGGGGAGATAAAAATTATTCAGGTTTCAGAAGATATATTGAAGCTGTGATGTTTTCTAATGAAAGTCTAGGATATAAAGCTTACCATTTATGGCATCCAAAACCAAAAAGTAATGGTTATTGGACTAATAACAATGACTGGAAGAGAGAGAAATTTAATGAAGTGATTTCAGCTTATATTGAAAAAGAGGAAAAGGTATTAGAAGCTGATTATTTAATTAAAGATAAAAACTGTCTTTGCTTAATGAATGACTATAAAAACTGGAGATATTTTTTACCATTAAAATATCTTGGTTATAATTTAAAAGTTTTATCAAGGAATAATTTGGAAGAAATTGTCGAAGGTTATAAGCTTATTTCTGAAGGCAAAGTTGATTTTTTATGTATGTTTAATCCATATATGAAAAGTCATAAGAAATATAAAGATTTATTTGATTTTGCAAAGAAAAATGGTGTAGAGGTTTCAGTTGTAGAGCGAGGAGGTCTGCCAAACTCTATCTATTATGCTAACCAAGTTAGTTATGATGATAATGACTTTAAAAATACAAAAATATTAGATAAAGAACTAAGTGAAGAAGATATTTTTTTAACAAAAAACTATATAAATAGTTTAGTAACAGGGTCTCATACTTTAGAGTCAATGGAGACTTATGATGAAACGATTTCTAAACCAAGTATAGAAATACTAAAATTTAAACAATCTATTTTTATTCCTCTTCAACTTAATGATGATATGGCTGTTACATTTTTTAATGAAGGTTATTTAAAATATGACGAGTTTTTAGATGAATTAGAAAATACTATAATTAAAAATAAAAATATCCAATTTGTCATTAAGCCACACCCATTAGATAAAAAAGCTAATAGATTTAATTATGAAAATGTAACCAATTTAAATAATGAGAATATACATGCTGTAATAGATTGTGTAAATGCTGTTCTTTTATATAATTCAGGTGTGGGGTTGTTAGCGCTTGCACATAATAAACCTGTTTATACTGTTGGTAATGCATATTATAGTTTTAATGGTGCATTGACTAAGCAGATAGAAAGTCTGGAGATTATTATTAAAGACTTATATAATAATAAAGTATTTGATTTAAATGAAAGTAAAACTATAAACTTGTTTAACTGGTTGATTACAGAAAAATATAGTTGGTTTACTGCAAAAGATATTATTAAAGAGTTTGATAATAGAAAATCACATGCCTACGATTATATTAATGTCGAGTTTTTTAACTTTAAAGGAAAAACATGGTTTTCTGGTTTAAATCCTCTTTTTAGCTATAATAATAGAAGTTATTTAAATGCTATGTTGAAAATTGAAAACTTAAAGAGTGCTACTACTAGTGCAGTAGATAAAAAAGTATTAAAAAAATCTGATAAATTAGCTAGTGAAATATCTCCTTTAATGAGAAAAATCAGGAAATTAAAGAGAGATCCAAAAGCTTTTGTTGTAGATTTTATTAAGAAAAAAATATAAATATAGGATAAATTTCCTTTTTAATTGGATGTGGAAATGTTAAATTATTTAGATAACTTATTGAATGAAAATAAAATTGAAGGTTATGGGTTTGTTGAGGAGTTTTGCTTAATTAACTCTTGGAAGATTAGAGGTTTTTTTTCTATTGGCGCTTATACTAATATTAGTAAGAATGCTAATATTCGAGATGTAATTATTGGAAGATTTAGCAAAATAGATTCGAACGTTAATATAGGTAAATTTCTAGGTGAAAAAAATATATTTTCAAATAGTGATTTCTCTAATGGAATACCTCAAGTAATTTCAAGTGATTATGAAAAAATATCGAAAAACCGATTTTTTTATAATAAAACTCCATTAACTAAAATTGGTAATGATGTATGGATACAGGAAAACTGTATTATTAAATCGGGTGTTACTATATCGGATGGAGTTATAGTTCTTCCTAACTCTCTTGTAATTGATGATTTACCTCCATTTTCAATTTGTTCTGGAAATCCTGCACAAGTAATTGGTTATAGATTTGAATTTGAGATAATTGAGAGATTGCAAAAATATAGATGGTGGGATAAAGATATATTTAAATTAGAATCTGTTAATTACTCAAATATAAAAAAGATATTAAATACAAATTTAGACAATAAAAAATATCAACGATTCTTTGTTGATAGTTTTGATAGTAGAGTAATTAAAGATAATTTAGATCGTGTATTAATAGGACCTTCACATATAAAGAGATGGCGTGATAAAATATATAATGGTGATATTTTCTATCCAAATTTTTATTTAATAGGTTTTTCTGGCTTAAGTCTTTATGATAAAAGTTTAATAAGGTGGATTGATTTTTTTACTGAAATTGGGAAAGAAATTTTTTTAATGGTACCTGATTTTAGAATAGGTAATTCTTATATTTTAAATAAATCTTTAAATCCTACTTTTATTGATAAAGATCTAATTAATTTAGAGAATGATACTATTTTATATAATGAAGCAATTAAAATCCTTGATCACTTTGTAAAATTAAATGATAAAATAAAATTTATTTTTTGGTGCCTAGGTGCTAGGGAAAATTTGAATATTAAGAATAATAAATATATAGTTAATGGGTCTTATAAGCACCCCATATGGAATTTAGAAAAATTAAATAATCTTTATTCTAATAACACTCTGCAATTAGATAGTAGTTTTAACTTTGAAGATATGATTGAAAATGATGGCACAGTTCATCCAACTAACTTGGGCTATAATTTTATAAAAAATATAATAAATGGGAGAAATGCCTTTTCCAATATTAAAAAAAATAAATATAAACCAAATATATTGATTAGAACTTATCGTTGGGATGAAGTTAATAATCTATTAGCTTTATATTATAAAGAAAAGGGTGCAAATGTTATTTTTGTTGTAGATGAAACAAAAAATATCGTTAATATTCCTAGTGAGTGGTCAAAAGTATCTATAAATAAAGATAAAATAAAGAATAAATTTCTAAGATATCAAGATGATATAATGTGGCGTTCAGGAGATTACTGCTATTATTTTGCTTTTGATGAATTTCCTGAAATGGAGAGAGCTTGGTTAGTAGAAGATGAAGCTATTATTTATTCAGATGATTTTTTAAATTTTTTAGAAAAATTTGAAATGCATAATATTGATTTTTACGCAGGAAAATTTGGTAAGAGAGGTAATAAAAATTATTTATACAAAACTATAGATTTTATTAATAGATATCCTTACGGATGTATTTATTCAATTTCTATGATGACTAACTCCTATGCTAAATTTCTATATAAAAAGCGTGTAGAATTAAATAACTATTTTATTCAAAATAATTTAGAAAATGATAAATGGATGAATGATGAGTATTTTAGTATTAATATGAGTTATGGTACCCAATATTGTATAGCTGCTCTGCAGGATGTTAGTCGTTGGTGTTGTTCACAGACACTCCATTTCAGTACTCAGAAAGTTTTAATGAAAACGTCAAAATCTCTTAATTTTGAATATCAGAATCGTTTTTATCATCCCATTCTTGTAGAGGGTTTAGATGATTCTAATAGTTTAAAACGTAATAAAAGTTTACTTAATAAGTATTTGTAATGAATTATTTATGTATCTAAATGCTAATAAAAATATCTTATCTATAGTTAATCTCTATAAATATATTTTTAATAATCAAACCAACCTGCGAGTAAGTTGTGGCTGGGGCCGTAAAAAAAGTTTCTTTAAAGCCCAAGCCTTAGCCAAACAAAAAGGTCTGACAGCTCTCTGCCTGGAGGATGGTTTTGTCCGCTCTCTGGGCTTGGGTAAAGATGGTTATCCACCTCTATCGCTTGTTGTTGATGAAATGGGGATTTATTTTGATGCCCTACAGCCATCAAACCTAGAAAACCTTATTTTAAAAGATGAGAGTGTTAGAGATAATCTTCGTGCCCAGCATGCCATCGACCAAATTTTAAAATTTGGAATTACTAAATATAATCAAAAATTTCAAACAATAGATTTAGGTAAGTTTGATCGAAAAATTAAAAATATTTTAGTTATTGATCAAACTTTTGGTGATCAATCAATCAAATACGCAGGGGCTACTCCTGACACCTTTAAAAGCATGTTAAGACAAGCCTGTATTGATCACCCAGATGCGATTATATGGGTAAAAACCCATCCAGATGTCTTGGCAGGCAAAGCACAATCCCATTTTCAACCGCAAGATTTAGCATCTGCCAATATTCGGGTTTTAACGGAAGCCTATAATCCGATTGAGCTATTGGGCTATATGAGCGAAGTCTATGTGGTCAGTTCACAATTGGGCTTTGAAGCCTTGCTTTGTGGCAAGAAAGTTCATTGTTTTGGGGTTCCCTGGTATGCGGGATGGGGGCTGACAGATGATCAATATGCACCTTTGGAAATTTTAAATGGAAGACGTGGTGTCAAATGTTCCCTCAACCATTTATTTGCATCTGCTTATTTTCATTATGCACGCTATGTCAATCCAGTTACTGGTGAGCGCTGTGAATGTGAAGATATTATAGATCTGATTATTCCGAATATTGAATTTCAAAAACGTCTAGGTCAATCCTATATTGCGTATGGTTTTAGTCCCTGGAAAAAGAAATTTATTGCGGACTTTTTAAGCTTTCCAAAGCTTAGTCTAAAATTTCAACGCTATCTAAAGCCTAAAAAAAATCAGCCAACTCTTGCTTGGGGCAAAAAAGCGCAACGACTGAAAGATCAGAATTATCTAAATGTGATTACTGTAGAGGATGGATTTATCCGATCTGTTGGATTGGGCGCCACTTTAATTCGACCATGTTCGCTCGTTTTTGATGATGTCGGTATCTATTATGACGCGACAAAACCATCAGGAATTGAGAATCTTCTCAATCAAGTTAATCTTACCGAACAGCAGCTTCAAAGAGCACGTGATTTACAGCAAAAGCTGATCGATCTGAATATTTCAAAATACAATGTAGGTGAGTCAAGGCCATTAAAACGTCCTCAGCATTCGCGGGTTTTATTGGTCGTGGGGCAGGTTGAAGATGATATGTCGATTCAGCTCGGCGGAATGGGTATTAAGACCAATCTGGATTTGCTGAAACAGGTGCGGGGAGATCATCCTGACAGTTATATTATCTATAAACCCCATCCAGATGTACAAACGGGTCTGCGGGTCGGGAAAATTTCCGACCAAGACATGTTGACCTATGCTAACCAGATTGAATTGAACACCTCTATTTTAGAATGTTTTGAAATTTGTGATGAGGTACATACCATAACCTCACTTAGTGGCTTTGAGGCTTTGATTCGAGGCTTAAAAGTTTATTGTTATGGTTTACCATTTTATGCAGGTTGGGGATTAACACAGGACTTGTATTCATCACAAAGACGCAACAATAAAAATATAACCTTAGAAACTTTGTTATATGTAACTCTAGTAGAATATCCTACATATAATTTACCGCATACTCGAGCATCGGGTATTCCCTTGGTGCGTCCCGAGGATGTGATCGCTTATATTAAAAGTCAATTAGATCAACCGGTAGCTCATGATCATAGGTATAAGCGTGTATTATTACATTTATATAACAAGTTAAAAAAATAGGTTAGTTTCTTTATGTCAGTTCATGTGAATCGTTTATTGCTTTCTGAACGGGTTCTGTTATTACAGGGGCCGATGGGGAGTTTTTTTAATCGTTTTTCTGCCTGGCTCAAAGACCATGATATTCAATGTTTTAAAGTGAACCTGAACGGCGGAGATCAATTTTTTTCGCGTTCTTTTGAATACAACTTTGATTTTACAGGTGCTTACGCCGATTTTTCGACCTGGATCGAAGACTTGCTTTTGTCTCAAGAGATTGATGCAGTGGTCTGTTTTGGAGACTGCCGCAAGTATCATCAAGCTGCAAAAAAAGTTGCCTTAAAGCATCGAATTAACTTTTTTGCTTTTGAAGAAGGCTATATTCGGCCGAACTATATTACGTTTGAGCAAGATGGGGTAAATTTCTTTTCCAACTTCTTATCGCATTTAAAATTAAAAACAAAAAAACCTAAAAATACCCAAGTGAAAAAAGTATCTGAAGTCAATAATAGTTATCGTTCGATGCTGATCAGTGTCATGGTCTATTATGTATTTATGCTGCTTTTCTCTTGGAAATACCCGCATTATAAACATCATCGGCAGATGAGTATCTGGTCGGAAATTTATTATTGGGTCTGGTCGGGTGTGCGACGGATTAAAAATTCTTTCGTAGAAGAAAAGCAGTTTAATGCATTTATACAGGCCTATAAAAAACGTTATTTTGTATTTGCACTACAAGTACATAATGACTTTCAGATTCGTACCCATTCTGATTTAAAATGCATGAAAAAATACATTGAAATGGTCATGCAGGATTTTGCACAACATGCAGACCCCTATCATCATTTGGTGCTCAAACATCATCCGATGGATCGTGGCTATCGTAATTATGCCTCTTATATTCGTAAGCTAGCAAAGTCTCACGATGTTGAAGGGCGTGTTCACTATTTTTGTGATATTCATTTGCCTACACTATTAAAAAATAGTCTGGGTTTTGTTGCAGTAAATAGTACGACAGGTATTCAGGCTTTGTACCACCATATTCCTGTCAAGGTATTGGGTTATGCACTTTATAATTTACCTAAATTGACCAACCAACGTCCTTTGGCTAAATTCTGGAGAAATCCAGGTAAGGTCGATCAGGTGTATTTCAACTATTTCCGTGAAGAGCTAATTAATTATTCCCAATTGAATGGGGCTTTTTATGGTGATTCTCCTTGGATGAATGATTATGATTTATCACATATCGAGGTAGATGTTGAAATGCAACAAGCCAATAATCCTGTTTCCATCTGATAGAGATAAGATCATTACTGGTTTATATAAGCAATTATTTATAAAATTTAGGGGTCTTTTCTAGGAAAGATCCTTGAGTACTTTTGTTTAATCTTTACTAAAAAAATAATGATAATAAGAGATTTAACACAATAAAAAAGCCCCGATCTTTCGATCAGGGCTTTTTTAGAATCTGGAGCGGGAAAGGAGACTCGAACTCCCGACCCCAACCTTGGCAAGGTTATGCTCTACCAACTGAGCTATTCCCGCGGAGTCTATAAAGTTTTTTAAATGAAAAAACTAAATGAAAAAATTTTGAGCGGGAAAGGAGACTCGAACTCCCGACCCCAACCTTGGCAAGGTTATGCTCTACCAACTGAGCTATTCCCGCATGCCGTGTATAATACAGCATGCAAAAATGTGGTCAACACCTTTGTTAAAAATCTTGTATCAATTGCATAAAATAAAAGCAAAATGCTGTAGACCAGACAATAAATAACCAATATCTATATAGAAATCAATGAAATTTCGCCACAATCAACGGATTGCATCTGAACAGATTACCGAAATACTCGGCAGAACAAGGTATACTGAGACCATATTTTTGAAGATTGGAGTCAGGCCATGAGCTTAGAACAACAACTGAAAGATCGTTTGGCGCAATTATCCCCAACCCATTTGGAAGTGGTGAATGAGTCTTCGGGTCATGGTGGTTATTTCCCGGGAAAAGAATCGCATTTTAAAACCGTGATTGTGAGTCAGGCATTTGCCGGTTTGCGCCCCGTCCAGCGTCATCAGAAAGTTTATGCTGCTGCGGGTGATCTGCTGTCAAAAGACAAGATTCATGCGCTGGCCATTCATGCATTTTTGCCTGAAGAATGGGCAGGTCAGGATACGACCAGTCCTGCTTGTGCACACGCACCTAAAAACTAAGAGGAAATGATGGAAACCCAACTTTTAGTCAAGATTATCCATATGTCGGTAGCAGGACTGGCGATTGTCGCCATTCTTGCCCGTGCCTTGACCTTGTTTGTCGGCACACAGGGAAATATGCCTAATCCGGTAGCACGTACAGCGCTAGTCGCTTTACAGCATTTAGCTATCACGGTGATTGCACTGACCGGTATAGTATCGCTCGTCCTGAAAGACTTTGATGTACAGCCTTGGTTCTATGCCAAAGTCATTTTATTTTTGGTGCTGGTGTCCTCGCTAGGCAAAGCCTATAAAAAAGATGATTCGATCTTGCTGTCGCAGCGTCGGGCTGGCTTAGTTATTGCTGTAGTTTCATTGGTGTCTATTCTGGCTTTGGTGATGATCAAGCCGAATTTTGGCTAAAAGCAGGCTGGCTGTGATGATCAGCACAGCCAGTCCATGCAAATAATTAGAAAATACAAATGTTGTAAAAGTAATTAAAAATGTGAGGAGGGGGACATGCGTACACGTGTGGTATTTAATCAAAAGGGTGGGGTAGGCAAGTCGAGTATTACTGTCAATCTGGCAGCGATCAGTGCACATCAGGGTTTAAAAACCTTATTGATTGACCTGGATCCGCAGGCCAACTCTAGCCAGTATGTGCTGGGTGATGATGCGACGTATTCTAGTGACAAGCCGGCACTCGAACCGAATATCGAAAACTATTTTGAAGATGTACTCGGTAATCAGCAAAGCAAGGGCTTGCTTGGTAATGCGATTGGCTCGATTTTAAAAAGTCGTAGCAAAGGTCTGGAAAGCTATGTGCATCAATCTTCTTTTAAACATCTGGATGTTATTCCGGCTAGCCCGACACTGGGTGCATTGGCCCATGCACTGGAGTCCAAGCACAAGATTTACAAGTTAAGAGATGCCTTGCAACAACTGTCGGGACATTACGACCGGGTATTTATTGATACACCGCCTGCATTCAATTTCTTTACCCTCTCTGCTCTCATTGCGGCGAACCGCGTGCTGATTCCATTTGACTGTGATGTATTTTCTAAACGTGCCCTACAGACCCTGATTGAAAATGTCATTGAAACCCAGGATGACCATAATGAAGGGCTGGAAATCGAAGGGATTGTCGTGAACCAGTTTCAGGCACAGGCCAAATTACCGCGTGAAGTGGTACAACAGCTCAAAGATGAAGGCTTACCGGTCCTCGACAGTATGTTGCCACCCTCGATCTTGATGAAAGAATCTCATCAGAAAAATCAGCCTTTGATTCATTTGGCTACTGATCATAAATTGACTCAGGCCTATCAATCGTTGTTCAATGAGATAGAGCAGAATTAAGATCGAGTTAGCTATGAAACTTGTGAAAGTAAGCCTGAGTATTGCTGCACTGGCATTACTGAGTGCCTGTGCAACGCCGGTAAAACCGACTTATGTGTCGCCCACCCTCTATCAGACTTTGGGTTGTTCGCAATTACAGGGTGAATATAATCGTATTCAGCAGTATATCGACAATGGCGTTGAACCACCGAAACGTACTGGCGTCGGTGTGGGCGTTGGTCTTGGCGGTGGTTGGGGTAGTCGCGGTGGATGGGGTATTGGCCCGAGTGTTTCAGTCAATATGGGACAGTCATCCGATACCAAAAGAACCGAACTGGCACGGCTTTTAGGCGAGCAGGAAGCGATTGTACAGGCCGCGCGTTATAAGAACTGTTCGATCATCGTTCGGCAGGCGACGCCTAAATAAATCATTCAACATTAAACGGATAAATGCTGACTTCGGGTCGGCATTTTTTATTGCTTTCACCAAGAATAGGGCAGTTTAAATTAAGATAAAACTCACGGGAAATTGACCAGAGTGTATATAAATCTGAAATTTATAAGCTTGTTATCCCACTCCCATATTGATTAAGCTACAACCTTGGCCCGGAAAAGTTCATTGCGATGATTGAAAATTGGTTATTTGTTTTAGGACTCATTGCTGTGTTGATGGTTCCAGGGCCCGCCAATGCCTTGGTGGCCAGCTCTGCTCATCAGCAGGGGCAGGCTAAAACCAGTCTCTATCTTCCTGCTATTTTACTCGGCTATTTTTATGCCATTAATGTCTGGGCCTTGTTGATTCATCTGGCGTCACCGATCTGGCCAAATTTTAAAGGCTTGGTCTATGTACTGAGTACCATCTGTGTGGGCTGGATGACCTTGCATTTATATAAGGCTCAGCAGTTAGAACGTTACAGCAAGACCCATCCGCAGATTCGCCCCTGGCAAATGTTTACCACTACCTTAAAAAATCCTAAAGCAGCATTGTTGGCCTCTGGAATTTTACCGATGGAAACCTGGCAAAGCCCGACCAACTTCGTTCTGGTTTTTGCTGCCTTTGGCTTGAGCACCGTTCCGGTCGGGATTTTCTGGATGGTCTTTGGTCAGGCCATTTTGACCAGTTCATCTGAAAAAATAAAAGCCGGCCTCATTTATAAAGGCGCGGCTCTATTTATCCTGCTTTGTCTGATCCCACTCCTGATCAAGCTCTGGGATTAAGCGCACAGGCTGTAAAAAATCTTAATGTAAAAAGTTCTTAAGCTGTTTTACTTTTTTTTAGCTTTTGTTGAATAAAGCCAATCACACCTGGCAATACACTTAAAATAATGATGCCAAAAATTAGATAGGTGAAGTTGTCTTTAATGATCGGCATATTGCCAAACATATAGCCCAAAATGACAAATGATCCAATCCAGGCGAATGCACCCACCACATTATAGGTCAGGAAATATTTGTAATTCATGCTGCCAGCACCGGCAACGAAGGGTGCAAAGGTACGGGCAAAAGGAACAAAACGCGCGAAAATAATAGTCTTACCACCATGTCTGGCAAAGAATTGCTGGGTCGCCAATAAATGTTTTTTATTGATGAAGCGCGATTCGATCTCGAAAACCCGAGGACCAATATATTTACCAATATGATAATTCAGGGTGTCGCCCAATACTGCCGCCACAAACAAGAGTGGAATCAGCACCCATGGATCCATCGCACCTGTAGAAGCTGCCAGTGCACCTGCTGCAAATAGCAAGCTGTCGCCGGGCAGGAACGGCATCACCACCAAACCTGTTTCTACAAAGATAATCAGGAAAAGAATGGCATAAATCCAGATCCCGTAATTGGTGATAAATTCAAGCAAGTGATCATCAACATGCAAGATAAAATCAATCAGTTCCATGAGCTCAGTACAAGCAAAAGTGTGGTCAAATCCTAACAGCCCGGGGCATGAAAGTCAGTACCAGAAAGTAAAATAATTAATGCTTCATCGATCTTCAATTGAGCAAAAATTTCTCTTACATATTATCTTCGGATTTTTATAAAAACAGGCTTAGTTGGATCAAATCTTGAGCTTAAAAATATAAAATGACAGACTCAACAAGGCATCCGAAGGGATGCTTTGTTGTGCTAGAAATATAATGCAATCAACTAAATGCATACCTCATGCGAATTGTGTGCTTAATGCGCTGAAAAATGTTAGAATACGGCGCTTATCTTTCGTTTGCTTTTCATAGTTGTTCGTCATGACTACCAATACTCAAATTACTGAAGATCGTATCCTGATTCTGGATTTCGGTTCTCAATATAGTCAGCTCATCGCACGTCGTGTTCGTGAAGCTGGTGTATATTCTGAAATGTATGCCTATGATATGTCTGAAGAAGACATTCGTGCATTTAATCCAAACGGTATCATCTTGTCTGGTGGACCTGAGAGCGTTCACCTTGAAGGCAGCCCGCGTGCGCCGCAAGTGGTATTCGAACTTGGTGTGCCGGTATTGGGTATTTGTTATGGTCTGCAAACCATGTGCGAACAACTTGGCGGTAAAGTTGAGCCAGGTACTGTGCATGAGTTTGGCTATGCAGAAGTAGATATTGTTGTACGTGACAAGCTGATCGGTAATTTACAGGACCGTGAAAACCAGCTGCATGTCTGGATGAGCCATGGCGATAAAGTTGCCCGTATTCCAGAAGGCTTCCAAATCACTGCACAGACGCCAAGCTGTCCAATTGCGATGGTTTCTGACGAAACTCGCCGTTTCTATGGTATTCAGTTCCATCCTGAAGTGACACATACGTCTAAAGGTGCAGAATTACTATCGAATTTCGTTCATCAAATTTGTGGCTGTCGCGGTCTGTGGACGCCAGAACACATTATTGATCTACGTGTAGAACAGCTTCGCCAACAGATTGGTGATGAAAAAGTATTACTAGGACTTTCTGGTGGTGTGGATTCATCTGTAGTGGCAGCGCTGTTGCATAAAGCGATCGGTGATCAGCTGACCTGTGTATTTGTAGACAATGGTCTGCTTCGTTTGAACGAAGGCGATCAAGTGATGCAAATGTTTGCTGACAACATGGGTATCCGCGTGATTCGTGCTGATGCTGAAGAGCGTTTCTTGACTGCGCTTGCAGATGAAGTTGATCCTGAAGCAAAACGTAAAATTATTGGCCGTGAATTTATTGCTGTCTTCGCTGAAGAAGCACGTAAATTAGATGGCGTAAAATTCCTTGCACAAGGTACGATTTATCCGGACGTAATTGAATCTGCTGCAAGCAAGCAGGGTAAGGCGCATGTGATTAAATCACACCATAATGTGGGCGGCTTACCAGCAGACCTAGCATTTGAACTGGTTGAACCATTACGTGACTTGTTTAAAGATGAAGTACGTAAATTGGGTACGACTTTAGGCTTGCCACACAGCATGATCTATCGTCATCCATTCCCAGGCCCAGGTCTAGGTGTGCGTATCTTGGGTGAAGTGAAAAAAGAATATGCAGACATTTTACGTCTTGCAGATGACATCTTCATGCAAGAACTGCGTGCCAGCGGCTGGTATGACAAGACTGCTCAAGCATTTGCAGTATTCCAGCCAGTAAAATCGGTGGGTGTAGTCGGTGATGGCCGTCGTTATGCATGGGTGATTGCACTGCGTGCGGTAGAAACCGTGGACTTTATGACGGCTCGTTTCGCGCATCTTCCTTATGATTTAGTCGATAAGATCTCGACCCGTATCATGAATGAAATTGCTGAAGTTTCTCGTGTTGTGTATGACGTATCGTCTAAACCACCAGCAACAATTGAATGGGAGTAATTTAGGGGTTTCGGACAGCACTGCTGTCCGCCTAAATTACGCCAAGCGCTATGCGCGTGGCAGTATCTGGTTTATCAGATATAACCTAATAAAAAAGAGCGCTTCGGCGCTCTTTTTTTGATTTATACTGAATAAAAATAAACCTTTAAAATCTAAAAAATGCCTTTACCTACTTATGATCAATTAATGCTGCCTTTAATGAAATTATTATCAGAATTAAATGAGCCAATAAAAATTTCGGATGCTGCGAATATCCTAGCTGAACGTTCCAATTTACACGAAGAGGATTTAAATAAAATTCTTCCGAGCGGGAAAAATATATTTAAAGATAGAGTGGCATGGGCAAAGACCTACTTAGTTAAGGCGGGCTTAGTTCAACAACCGAAGAGAGCATATTGTGAGATTAGTAGCTTGGGTAGACAGGTTGATTTAAAAAGTTTAGATGCTATAACAAATGAATATTTAGCACAGTTCAACGGATTTTCAGATTTTAAATTAGGAAAGAAAAATAAAGATGAGTTTGGGATCGGGAATCTACAAGTTATTGAAAGCCTAAATAGTTACCAAGAAACTCAGACTCCAGAAGAAACAATCCAGAACACAACGGAATTATTAAAATCTGATTTGAAAAGTGATTTGCTTCAGATGGTAAAAGATAAATCTCCTTCATTTTTTGAAAGACTGGTTGTCGATCTTCTGGTGGCAATGGGCTACGGCGGTTCACATCAAGATGCAGCTCAAGCGATTGGTAAAACCAACGATGGTGGAATTGATGGTGTAATTAGTGAAGATCGATTAGGGCTAGATAAAATTTACATCCAAGCGAAACGTTGGAAAGATACTGTTGGTCGTCCCGACATTCAACAGTTTAAAGGTGCTTTGGCCGATCAAGTTGCTAAGAAGGGTGTATTCATTACTACGTCAAGTTTCAGTAAAGAGGCCATTGAGTCGGCAAGAAAATCCGGTATTGTTTTAATTGATGGCGATAAGCTGACGTCTTTAATGATTGAATTTGGTTTAGGTGTACAAATAGAACGTAGTTTTCATATCTATAAAATCGACCAAGATCGTTTTGATGAAGATAATTTTTAACGGGTAATTTAAGCCGGTTTAACCTGCCAGTTTTGCAGCTCCCCAGCTAAACTTTGCTCCAGATCTGGATCATAAGCTTCAACCCGATTCCGTCCATTGGCTTTAGCCTGATATAAGGCAATATCGGCCTGTTTAATCAGGGTCATTAAATCTGTTTCACAGCTTTCCAGGATGGCAGCGCCAATGGAAATGCTAAAACTGAAACGATGTTGGCTGTCCAGATCAATCACAATATTTTCAATTTTATGCCTTAAACGCTCGGCAACTTTTAGCGCTTCATCCAGAGAGGTTTCAGGTAAAAACGCAATAAATTCCTCACCGCCATAGCGTGCCAAAATATCATGCTGCCGCATTTCGCTGTGTGTATTTAGAGCAATCGTCTGTAAGACCTGATCCCCGATATCATGACCATAACGATCATTAATCTGCTTAAAATGATCGACATCAAAGACCAGTAAACTCATAGGCACCGGTTGATCAAAATTCTGTTGTACCAGTTGTTGCGCGAGATATTCAAAACAGCGACGGTTATTCAGGCCAGTGAGTGAGTCGGTATGAGCCATATTTTCAAAGGCCTGCCGATTATATTCATTCAGGGTATGCTGCAAAAATACCATGCGTGATTTTAAGGTCGAGCTCCAGCTAATATAAAGACTGAAGGTCAATACCGGCAGATAAATCAGGGAAAATAAAAACATCTGGTACAGGTCAGATCGAGTATTGAAATATACGCCGATGTAAATCATTAGGGTAATCAGAGTCGAAGTAATCAAAGACGGCCAGAACCGGATCTGCACACATAAATTGGCCAACACAATAAAGACCAAGGAGGCATATTGATAAATGAGGGTATAAGCACTTTCAGACTGATTTAGATTAAAAAACCAGATGGCACTTGCGCCAATAATTGAGGTGGGCAAGAGTAAATCAAACACAGGTAAATTGCGGTAAGAGTGATACATCCAGATCGTGATCAGTACGATCAGAATGGTATAGCTAATTTTGGTCAAAATGAGCAAATTGAGAATATCATGCAGCACCAGAATATCGGCGAGGGTATAAGAGGCATATGCCAGCTGTGCGAATAAATTGACCTGTAATAGGTATTTTAAAGTGAGCTTCTTTTGATGGGCATAGTAGGCCGGTTTTAGAGGCGCAGGAATACGAACAAGCGGATCTTGAAGAGCCTCCTGAATCAGGGTACGTGATTCTTTTTCGTTATCATGCGGCATGCAGCCTTCCCAAATTAAAATATATAAAAATGAATAAGATGAAATTTATATATAGTTGTATAAAAAATATTCTATTCTTTTGTTGGATATATTAAAAGTGGAAGAATCAAATTTATTTTATAAAATAAAATCCCCGATTAACGCATTCTAAGGATGATCCTAGCTTATAGCACAGACTAATGATCCAGCTTTAATTCGCCGTTGACTGGGCTGGTTGAGTATCTGGCTTAAATACATTCCAGGGATTTTCTGTTGCTGGCTTGGGCTTATTCAGCATATCCGGATGATAGACTTCAATCCGGTTTCGGCCAGACTTCTTGGCCTGATACAAGGCGATATCGGCCTGTTTTATCAGATCTTCCAGAGTCTGGGTGTGGGATTCCAGTTCTGCTACACCGATCGAAATGGTGAACCGGATAGCATGATTGGGTTCGACATAAATGTACTGTTTTTGAATTGTGCCACGAATTCGTTCTGCAATCACCAGGCTGTCTAGTAGCTGAGTATCTTCCAGGAGGGCGATAAACTCTTCCCCGCCAAAACGTGCCAATACATCGCTATGCCGCATTTCTTTACGGGTCACTTCAGCAATCAGTTGTAGCACCCGATCACCGACATCATGCCCATAGTTATCATTAATATTTTTAAAATGATCGACATCAAACATCAGCAGGCAGCTACTGGCATGTTTAGGCCATTGATGAATAGAGCGTTCAGCCATATCGACAAAATGGCGACGGTTGTAGAGCTGGGTCAAATCATCGGTATGTGCCAGATTCTTTAAGGTTTGATAGTTCCATTCATCAAGTAGGGAGCGCAGAAAAGAACGCCGTATATTCAGAATATTATTCCAGTTAATATAAATGCTAAAAAACCAGAGTGGACTAAAGACCACACTAAAAATAAAGGCTTGAGAAGCACTCATGAACTGGGATATCCCAAGCATGATAAATAGGGCAATCAAGATGGAGCAATAGACTGCGACTTTAAACTGGGTCTGCACACAGAGATTGGCGATGAGAATAAAGATCGCAGAGGCATAAATATAGGTGGCAACATGGGGACTGGTTGAAAGCGCGAGTAAGCCAATCCAGGCCGCTGCAGCTACAGTGGTGCCTATCGGCAAGATTCTGTCCAGAATCTGAATATTTTTATGTTTTTTAAACAGGTAATAACAGCAAAACATCGCGCCCAGAACCAGAACGACGCGCATCAGACCAGAAATAAAAAACATGTCTGGAATAATCAGAATATCGGCAAAGAAATACAGTAAAAAGGCAATTTGTGCCAGATAGTTAATTTGACGCAAGTTATGATGACTATGCGTATAAACATAATCATGAAAATACTGCTGAAACGGGGCAGGAATACGGGCATGAGGATCTGTCAGCGCCTGTTCAATCAGCTGACGGTTCTGCAGATCACATTCAGATAATTTCAGTGATTTATCGGTCGTCGAATTTTGAAAAGATACATTCGCCGTTGAATATATATTCTCATTCTGAGCAGACATGTCCTGGTCCAGTATTATTTTTATAGGTGCCTATTATGCCGTGGTTGAGTAAAAAATAACCTCCCAAAAATTGGGTATCCGGGAAGTTTTTAATGCTAAAACGTAACAAAATTTGTGTTTTGTTAAATGGAAAGTGATTGAAATACATGAATAATCATCTTATTCATGGGGGCTTTGGATGTTGTTGATTCGTTTCACGTGAAACATAAATGACATTCCTGATCTTCAGTTTATTTAAACTCATAACGCCATGTACCTAAATCATGATTGACTTGCTAAAACTCAAGTTTGGGGCTTTGGATACAAATCTCATCAGCTTTTCAGGATTTAAATTGATGGAACTAATGAGGAGTTTTATACGTATCTAAATATTTCCAGGGATAGATTTTGCCCATAGACCCTGTACATTGTCCTGAACAGAGAGGCATCTTGAATCGGTCAAATGCATGTCTCAGCCACTCAAAAGTAGAATGAAAATGCCGAGGTAAGCTCAGCCATGTCGAATAATAGTGATATTGAACTGTCGAATTCCGATGATTGTGAAAAGTATGTGAATCAGTTTATTCAGGAGTTTCCTTTACGTCGCGCGGAAATCGGACAGGGCACCGTGATTAAACGTACCTTGCCAAGCAGACATAAGCGCATGATTGGTGCCTGGTGTTTTCTGGATCATGCGGGTCCGGCCATTTTCCCGCAAGGAGATGGTCTGGATATCGGACCACATCCGCACATTGGTCTGCAGACCTTTACATGGATGATCGAAGGCAGCATGATGCACAATGACAGTCTGGGAAATCAGCAGTTGATTCGTCCCAAGCAGGTCAATCTGATGACCTCGGGTTATGGCATTTCACATACCGAAGTCTCTCCTGAAAGTGAGACACATATGCATGCAGCACAGTTATGGATTGCCTTGCCGGATGACAAGATCAATATGGCACCAGGTTTTGAACATTATCCTGAATTGCCGGTCGTCAATGAGCAAGGCATTGAATTTACCGTGCTGGTCGGAGAATATTTAAAAACGAGATCACCGGTTAAAGTACATAGCGAACTACTCGGAGTAGACCTGTATGCAGCTCAAAGTACTAGTGCGCGCTTGCCTCTGAATCCGAAATTTGAATATGGCTTTATGGTGCTTGAGGGGACGGCCAGTATAAATGGGCATGAACTAAATGAAGATAATATGCTGATCCTGGAGCCCGGCTTACAGCAGGTCAATGCTGAAGTTCATGCCGGGAGCCGGGTGCTATTGATTGGTGGGGAGCCATTTGAAAGCCCGATTTTACTGTGGTGGAATTTGGTCGGGCGCACGACAGAGGAACTTAAAATTGCGCGGGAACAATGGATTGAAGGTCATGAACGTTTTGGTTCCATTCCTGCCTATGATGGACCACGTTTAGAAGCGCCCGCATTTCCAGACCAGATGCGGGCTTCCCGATAAATGCTAAAAATGATGGGAATATGGAACGCTGTCTGAGTTGAACTCAAATAATGAATCTGCAACATAGGATACATATCATTACAGTCATCAAAAAATGAGCTAGAGTCTGCTGCTTTTTGCTATGCTCAGTGGGCAAAAACAATAAAATCATGAGTCTAATATGCGTGTTTTACATCATCTCGAACAATCACGATCATTTCGTATCCTGTGGGCCATGGAAGAATTAGGACTGGATTACGAGGTTAAATACTATAAACGTCAGCCCAACCTTTCTGCGCCACCGGCCTTAAAACAGATCCATCCGTTGGGCAAAGCCCCGATTCTGGTCGATCAGGGTCAGGTACTGGCAGAATCTGCGGCGATCCTGGAATATTTGCAGGAAACTTATGATGAAAAGCAGCAGTTTCGCCCAGAAGATATTGCCGACAAGGCCCAGTACCGTTACTGGATGCATTATGCGGAAGGCTCGTTAATGCCGCTGCTGGTAATGCAACTGGTAATGACTACTGTACCTAAACATACCCCTTTGCTGATTCGACCAGTCGCCAAAAAAATCTGTGATGGGGTAAAGAAACAGTTTGTACAGAGCCGTTTAAAAGACCATATCCAGTTTTTGGAAAGCTATTTAAGCGAGCATGATTATTTTGCCGGGCATTTCAGTTTTGCCGATATTCAGATGAGTTTTCCTCTGGAGGCCATGCAGAGCCGGACAGGACAAAGTTATCCGGCCATTCAAGCTTATCTGAAACGGGTATCACAACGTGCTGCCTATGCGCGTGCACTGTCCAAAGAAAAACAGATCAGCTCTTAAATGCTTAAAAGAAAAGGTGCCGATGGCACCTTTTTTGATTTTGTGAGATTAGTCGGGGAAGCTGAGACGTTCTTTGGGGAAAACCACCTTAAAGGTAGAACCTTGGTTTTCCTTGGACTCAATTTCCAGATGTGCCTGATGTTGCATCAGTACATGTTTAACAATTGCCAATCCCAAACCGGTACCACCAGTCCGGCGGCTACGGTCTGAATCGATGCGGTAAAAACGCTCGGTCAGTCGTGGCAGATGTTTGGGATCAATACCGATGCCGTTATCTTGCACCACAAAATAGGCAGATTCGCCATCATCATGCCAGCCGATGGTGATGGTGCCGCCTTTAGGCGTATACTTGATGGCATTGGTAATCAGGTTGCTAAAAGCGCTAGCCAGTTCCATATCTGAACCGATCAGATCGCAATGACTGTCAATGTCCAGATTCAGGGTATGACCATAATCAATATTATAGGCCTGGGCATCATCGAATAGCTGGTTCATCAGACTCGGCATTTCAATGATCTGGTTTTTGGCAATATTCTTATCATTTTCCAGACGTGACAGCAGCAGCAGGTCGTTGACCAGTGCATTCATGCGTCGGGTTTGCGACTGCATTTGATCAAAAGCGCGTTTCCAGCGTGGATTGATATCTTCCTGATCGGTAAAGGTTTCAATATAGCCACTGAGTACGGTCAAAGGAGTGCGCAGTTCATGGGAAATATTGTCGACGAAATCCTTTCGCATCTGTTCCAGATTGTGCATCCGGGTCACATCATAAGCGACCAGTACCCGACTTTCTCCGCCAAAACGGGTCATTTTAACCTGCACATAATGGTCTTCAAACAGCGAAGAACGCATTTTCAGGCCGTCGGGAGATTCATCAATATGGTGATAGTATTCGATAAAGCTCGGTTGGCGTAACAAGGTCAGGATATTACGGCGACGGTCATCACTGGAGATTCCGAGCAGACGTTCAGCCGCCGGATTCCACCATTCAATCTGCTGGTTTTCATCAAGCAGCACCACAGCTTCTTGCAAGGCCACCAGCGAAGATTGTGCACGATCAATCAGTTCGACCATTTCCGCCTGAACAATCCGTTCCTGACGTTGGGCGCGATAAACATTGAAAAGTAGCGCACCCCAAATCCCGCCAATATTCGGTGGAACATCATAAGGGCGATTGGAAATCCATTCATTGACCAGATATAAGGAACGCATTTGGGTCGCAAAGAATGCCACGAAGGCAATTACGATACAAATCCAGAAATACCCAATCCCAAAACCGATAAAGCTGGCGATAATTAGGAAAAAAGCCAGTAGGCGTAAATCCTGCTTCGCAAAATCCCATAAACTGCTGTAACGGATTCTTTTGTGTTCGCGTGCCAGTTCGGGGACAGGGTAAGGTTCATACATAAAACAAGATTTACCTTAAAAGATATTAACCTAAAGCGACATCTGAACGGGTCGAGAAACGATACCCTGTTCCGCGAACAGTCTGTACAAAACGGTCTACACCATAAGGTTCCAGCACTTTACGCAAACGGCGGATATGCACATCGATAGTCCGGTCTTCAATATAGACGTTACCGCCCCAAACCTGATCTAGCAATTGCGCACGGGTATAGGCACGTTCAGGATGGGTCATAAAGAATGCCAGCAAACGGTATTCAGTCGGCCCCATTTCCAGAATGTTGTTACCAAAATTCACCCGCTGGCTGACCGGATCCAGAATCAGGCCATTGGCATCAATGGTTTTTTCACCGCTCAGGGCATTGGCACGACGCAGTACCGCCTTAATCCGAGAGACCAGTTCCCGGGTCGAAAACGGCTTGGTCATGTAGTCATCGGCACCAGCATCTAGACCTTGTACCTTATGGTCTTCTTCACCGCGCGCTGTGAGCATGATCACCGGAATTTCTGAGAGGCTTTCATCACGTTTCAGACGACGACACAGATCCACACCGCTGACACCACCCGGCATCATCCAGTCCAGCAAAATCAGTGCCGGACGCTGATCCACAATCATCTGATGCGCCTGCTTGGCATCTTCTGCCTGTAAGCACTGAAAACCGGCCATATCCAGAGAGGTATGGATCATTTCCCGAATCGGGAGCTCGTCATCGACGATTAATATGTAGTCATCTTTCACAACGCAATACCCTATTTCATGTAAACGGTGAACCGTTTTATATTTATGACAGGCTTATTACAAAGACTAATTATGACAGTATCATTGCAGAAAGGGAAAAACTGCTGATATTCGCAAAGATTTGTGACAAATATAATGCAGAAACTTATTAAAAAATCATAAATTAATTTTACTCATTTCCGTAGTACAGCATAAAGCTGCAACTGACTGGTAAATGTAGGAAAGCCGATTAAGCACAGGATTTAACAGCTATTTTTTCTCGGAAAATGACTCGAGCAGCGCCAAAAAAACCACACTACAAGACGATAAAACTTCCTCAAGTGAATGCTTAAAACCATTCATCACCCAACGAATGGCAATTTGGGTGACATAGCCATTTAAACCGGTCGACACCAGTGAAATTTCCTGCTCGCTGCGATTTAACTGCGGCATCATCAACATGACAAAGGCATGAATCATGCGGTCGAAACGTGACATGGTTTCATGAATAGTGGCCTGATTATGCAGCTCCTGTACCAGCATGGCATCGATATAAATGATCCGTGCCATGCGCGGATTGTCACGCAGGGTAGTGAGCAAAGCGGTCAGACCCGCCTCGATCATTTTTTTTGGATCGGTGGAGGCCTGCATCATGGCCTGCATGACATTCTGTTGCAGCTCATCAATCAGTTTTAAGAAAATGGTCTGAAACAGATGTTCGCTTTTCTTGAAAGATTCGTAAAAATAACGTTCGGTCAGCTTGGCTTCATTGCAGATATCTTTGACCGTAACTGAAAAAAAGCCGTGACGGCCATAGGCTTCAATCCCCGCTTCGATCAGCTTTTCACGACGTGCCTGCTGCCTTTCAGCCATCGACAGGCCTTTAAACTGACGTTCCTTGCTCTTGGAGGGGCGTGATTTTGCTGCTGAGTCGGTTGAATCAGTCATAAGGCCTATGTGCTCATATGCATGAAGATTTTGAATATCTTAGCAATAAATCACGCTTAGACCTATATGGAAATGCTGCCCTGAAATTTGGCCTCTAAGGACATGGGATAATTATTGACAATCTATATTGTCAAAACTATATTGAGGATCTGTGCTAGCTCCTGAAACAACAGAACAAGATCCTGCTGTCATGGAATGGCAGTTCTTTACATAAGGAAATTGAATGAAAAATTTTAACAATAAAGTTGCTGCAATTACCGGTGCCGGTTCAGGTATTGGCCAGCAACTGGCGGTATTATTGGCCAAGCAGGGTTGTCACTTGGCGCTGAGTGATATCAATGAACAAGGTCTGGCGCAAACCGTGGAATTACTCCAAGGGACTGATGTTCGTGTCACCATTCAAAAAGTGAACGTGGCTGAACTGGAACAAGTGCGTAACTGGGCGGCACAGGTTGAACAGGATCATGGCAGTGTCAATATGATCTTTAACAACGCTGGCGTTGCGCTGGGTTCAACCGTTGAAGGGGCATCTTATGAAGAACTGGAATGGATCGTCGGAATCAATTTCTGGGGCGTGGTGTATGGCACCAAAGAATTTCTGCCACTGATCAAGAAAACTGGCGATGGCCATATCATCAATATTTCCAGCCTGTTTGGTCTGACTGCTCAACCGACCCAGTCTGCTTATAATGCGACCAAGTTTGCGGTACGTGGTTTTACTGAATCCTTGCGTCAGGAACTGGATCTAGAAAATTGTGGAGTGAGTGCACTGTGTGTACATCCGGGCGGCATCCGTACCAATATTGCCAATGCGGCAAAAATGAATAACAGCCTGCTGACTTTAGGTATGAATCCGGAAAAATCAGCCCGTAATTTTAATAAATTATTGCGTTGTCCACCTGCAGAAGCCGCTCGTCAAATTCTGGAGGCGGTACAAAAAGACAAACGCCGTCTGCTCATCGGCAACGATGCCAAAGCAATTGACCTGATTCAGCGAATCTTGCCGACTGGTTATCAGCATGTCACTGCACTGGCGACCCAGTTTGGCAAAAAGAAGAAAAAGTCTGCTTAAGAAATTGTAAAACAGACCCGCGAAAGCGGGTTTTCTTTTATGACGATAATTATAGTCTGACTCTGTGGCAGGTCAGTATCTGAGGTATTGTAAGGCTTTTGAGTTATAAAATTTTTATCTATATCAAGGTCTCAATGGTCTTTTTCTTCCAGACAAACTGATAATACAGTCCCTGCAAAATACACAGGCTGACAAAGGCCAACGCGTACGCATACCAGATGCCTTCCAGGCCCCACCACCGGCTAAACAGATAAGCGGCAGGAACTTCAATACAGAGAATGGCAAAAATATTGATCAGCATCGGCACAGTCACTGTACCGCTTGAGCGCATGATTGAAGCAAAAATGGCACTGGCGCCAAAAAACAGAATTGACCACAGCACAATAAACAGCAGTTGTTGTCCCAGTACTACAACCTTAGGATCGGTAATAAACAGCGCCATCAGATATTTGGAGAACAGGTAGGCCAGAATCACCAGACCGCCGGTAAACAGGATATTCATACTCAGCGCAGTCCGGGTAACTTTACTGAGCAGATCCGATTTACCTGCGCCAATGGCTTGAGCGCCAAATACAGACGCGGCAATCGCAATCGACAAAGCGGGAAATTGAATATAATTTAAGACCTGATTGACCGCGCCATAAGCGGCTGTTGCTTCTGCGCCATAACGATTGACCAGTCCGACAATCACCAGGCCGGCAACTGAAGTCGTGACCATTTGCACACCAGTAGGAACCCCCAGTTTCAAGATCATTCTGCTCAACTGTGGTTGATGACGAATATTTTTTAATAAGGCCCAGTCCAGTTTGAGCGGATGTTGCCTATAATTCAAATACAGGATTAAAAACAACAGGACCGCCAGATTTCCCAGAATGGTGGCAATCGCCGGCGAGATAATGCCCATTTTAGGAAAGCCAAAATAACCGGCAATCAGGACCGGTGTCACCACCAACCCGACCCCAATGGTAAGTGCGGAAGCAAACAGGGGGGTGGTACTATCCCCAACACCGCGCAAGATGGAAGTATAAATAATATAGATAAAGATTAAGGGGCTACCCGCCAGCATCCATTGCACATAGGGCAAGGATAAATGCATCACATCCGGATCTGTGCCAAGTGCCAAGAGAATATTCTCAGCAAAAATTACCCCAAAAAGTGCAATCAAGCTGCCGCCAATCAAGGTCATAAATAAAGTTGAACCGACCACACAGCGCACTTTTTCTATATTTTTCCCGCCCCAAGCCTGGCCAATCAATACGGTAGAGCCGGCCGATAAACCAATCACAAAGGCCATCAGACAAAACAGGATCGGGAAAAAAACGGCAACAGCAGCAATCGCATTCACTCCGAGCATTTGTCCCACAAAAACCGTATTGATCGTGCCGGAGAGACTTTGCAGGATATTGGTCGCAATTAATGGCAACAGAAAAACCAGAAAGGCTTTCCATAAATTCTGTTGATGAATCAGTGAGTGCTGTGCCATGCGACATCCTGTGATTGAATTATCATCTATTTATTGATGCAGCTATTATTCGGCAGAATATAAAAAAAAGCCTTAGCTTTTAAGTAACTAAGGCATTTATTTTATGAAATTTTTAGTTAAAATTCAGTTAAACCTTTGAAAGGATTTGACCTGCCTGTATCAGAGTTTGTTCTTTTTTTGCAAAGCAGAACCTGAGCAGACGTAAATCGGCAGGAGGATGCTGGTAGAACGCGGAGACTGGAATCGAGACAATCCCATGTTGTTCTGCCAGAAAATGGCACATGGAAAAATCATCGAGCTCAGGCCGAATCTCTGAATAATCTAAGTTCTGAAAATAAGTCCCTTGAGAAGGTGTCCATTTAAAGCGTGATGTTTTAATGGATGAGTTAAATAAATCCCGTTTATTTTGATAAAAAGAGGACAGTTCAGGTATATGCTCAGGATGCAGTTGCATATATTCCGCCAAGGCAACCTGAACGGGTGTCACACCGCAGAAACTGGCAAACTGATAAATCTGTCTGAACATTTTCATCAGTGCCGGTGCAGCAATACAATATCCGGTTTTCCAGCCCGTGACATGGAAGGTTTTACCAAAAGAGCCAATCACGAAGCTACGCTCGCGAAGTTCTGGAAATGACCACGCCGAATAGTGCTGAACGCCGTCAAAAACCAGATGTTCATAGACTTCATCAGACAGTACCACAATATTGCGCTCGCGAATCAGCTCGATCAGTTGCTGCCAGTCTGCCTTGGACCAGACACTCCCACTCGGATTATGCGGAGTATTCACGACAATCATGCGGGTTCGGTCATTAATGGCATCTTTGACCTGATTCCAGTCCACAGAAAAATCAGGATGCTGCAAAGCAATATGCACTGGCTTTGCGCCAACCAGTTGTACTGCAGGTCCATAACTGTCGTAGCTTGGATCAAAAATAATCACTTCTTCCCCGGCACGCACCGTGGCTTGAATGGCACAAAAAATCGCAATCGTCGCCCCAGGGGTAATCGTGATTTCCTCGACAGGATCAATCATCAGTTGATCACGCTGCTGATAGAGATCTGCCACCAGACTTCGCAAGACTGGCAGACCATCTCCCGGAGCGTATTGGTTAAATCCATTCTGGCTGGCCCGGTTTAAAGCCTCAATCAAGGCGGGAGGCGCTGCAAAGTCCGGAAATCCTTGAGAAAGATTTAAGGCTCCGAGTTTTTGTGCCAAGGCCGACATGGTACTAAAAATGGTCACGCCTAAATCAGGTAATTTAGAAGGGAGTTCCAGCATGTCCTTGGCCTTGAAGAATGAGATCTGAATAAGTGTAGCAGCAAGTTCCGTATAGGATAATCAGAAAAATAGGGAATATTGGGCAATATTTTTAATTAAGATGTACCACATCCAATTTAAGATTTTTAATTGAAGGGTCATAAATTAAAGGCCTAATTATGTGAAATGCATCGTGAACTGGACGAAATGGATAACTTTTCCTAAAATCTGCCGCACAATAATAAAGCTTAAAATTATAACTATAAAATGCCAAAACCTATCCATATGCTGGTGGAGCAGCTCGGGCTTAAGCGACAGCATCGTGCGCTACATTTACAGTTTTCACATCCTCCTTTAAATCATCAGGTTTTGATTCAGCGTATTGAGGGTCAGCATCAGATCAATCAAGGCCTGCAGGCTGAACTGATCTGTCTTTCCACTCATGCTCATATTGCCTTGAAACAGTTTATCGGCTGTCGGGTGGCCATTGATCAGGTCACAGACCGGGGTGAACTTTTCCGGACTACGGGCATTATTACTGCAGCCAGTCAAGGGCAGAATGATGGAGCTTTGACCCTGTATAAATTGACGCTAAATGATCCGACTGCACTCTGGCAGAAGCGCCGTAACAGTCGGGTTTTTATGAATAAGACGGTGCGCGAGATCAGTGAAATCCTGTTCAGTGAATGGCAAAACAGAAGTGCATTATTCGCGGCCAGTCTCAGCCTGGATTTGACAGGACTCAGCCGGGACTATGATGTCCGGCCTTTTGTGATGCAATCTAATGAATCGGATTATGATTTTCTGACCCGTTTATGGCGTAGCGAAGGAATTAACTGGTTGATCGATGAAAAGCAATTAACTGTGCCTGTATCAGCCAGCGAGATTCAAGCTCAGTTTTTAAAACTGGTAGATCATTCCCAATATTTTTCAGCTTTAAAACGCCGCTCCATCCGGTTTCATTGCAGTCATGCCACCGAACAGCTCGACACGCTGAACAGTCTGATTGCGGTATGTCAGCTCAATCCGAATAGTACCCGGACCCAGCGCTGGCATGCCCAGCAACTTGCCCAGGATCAAAGCCAGCCTTTATTCAGTAATCATCAGCAAAGTGATATTCATGCAAATGCCACTCTTCAGCTTGAAGATGCGTGGAACATCAGTCCGGCCTGGACCGGCGACTTAAATCATGAGGATCAGGTGACAGTATCTGGTATAGCCCAACTGGATCGACTCAATCAGCAGCTCAGTGACTATCATGCTTTGCAGTCTAAATATTTTAAAGCCAGTAGCAGCGTACGAGATGCTCAGGTTGGATACTGGTTTGAACTGCAACAGCATTCTGAAATTGATCAGCATCCTGCCCATCAACGTGAATTTCTGATTTTAGCTAAGCGGTTTTATAACCAGAACAATTTACCCAAAGATATCTTATCTCAGCTGGACAGTTTGCTTGAGAAGAGCGGCTGGCAGATGACACAGGAGGAACGACAGGCCAATGAACTACAGATGGTGCGCCGTGAAATCCAGGTTGTTCCTGAGTACCACCCCTTCATTCATCGGCCTGCTGCATATCCGCAACGGGCTCGAGTGGTCGGACCTGAAGGTGAAACGATTCATGTCGATGCATGGGGGCGGGTGAAAGTTCGTTTTCTGTTTACCCGGAGTGAGGATCATCAGCATGATGGCGGCGCAGGTAGCAATGACAATGATAGCGATTCTGCTTGGGTGGATGTTTTGACCCCTTGGGCGGGTGAGGGTTATGGCATCAGGTTGCATCCGCGAATTGGCGAAATTGTAGTGATTGACTTCTTTGAAGGTGATATCGACCGGCCCTTTGTGGTGGGACGGATTCATGAAGCAGAACGGCATCCGACCATGTTTGATGCAAAAGGAGAACTTCCTGCGACCAAAAAACTCAGTGGCATCCGTTCTCAGGAGGTCGATGGGGATGGCTTTAACCAGTTGCGTTTCGATGATACCCCTGAACAGATTAGTGCGCAGCTGCAAAGTAGTCATGCAGCCAGTCAGCTCAATCTGGGAAATCTAAGCCATCCTAAAGAAAGTGAAAGCAGCGAAGGTCGAGGAGAAGGTTTTGAACTAAGGACAGACCAGTGGGGTGCCATACGTGCAGGAAAAGGCTTATTAATCTCCACTTATCGGCAAGATTCAGCAGCAGGCAATCACCTGGATGCGAGTCGTGCCAAAGAGCAGATTGAATCGAATCTCGATCATAGTAAAGCCTTGAGTGATATTGCTGAACAACAGCAGACTGATCCGCTGCAATTTTTTGATAGTTTAAAACAGTTTCTGAGTCAGATTGAAGCTGAAGATCAAGCCAAGGCCATCGCATTTAAACAGGCCGTGATGTTATTAACTGCCCCCCAAACGATTGCACTGAGCACAAATGAAAATATTCATTTATCCGCTGATCAGCAAATCAATCAGAGTGCCGGGAATAATATTCATTTATCCACACAGAAATCTTTAGTTGCTCATGCACAGGACAAGATCAGTTTATTTGCTGCTCAAGAGGGTGCGAGTCTCTATGCTGCTCAAGGAAAAATTGAACTACAAGCCCAAGATGATGCGATTGAAGCGATTGCCCGCAAGGTAATCAAGCTTATTTCGACTGAAGACAAGATCGAAATCACCAGTCCGAAAGAGATTGTACTGACCGCTGGAGGGTCTCAAATTAAGATCAATGGTGGTGGAGTGGTGGTCACAACTGGTGGGAAATTTGAGTGTAAGGCAGGGCAGCATAGTTTTATAGGAGGGGCTAAAATTTTCTATGAAATTCCTGAGTTACCTAAAGCTGGCCCCTACGCTGTAGATTTTTTATTCAGTAGTTTAGGTGGTAAAGGCATTGAAGGTGCACAGGTAACTATGTTCACACCCAAAAATAAGGAAATCTTGTGGGAAAGTAAAACTGATTTGAAGGGTAAGACTCAATTATCTATTTTTGAAGAATCATTAGCTTATGAAGCATTAGTTGGATTTAATCAATGGTCAAGTATCTTTGAAGATTTGGAAACTAAAGTAACTGATATAGAAGATGAATTTGATGTGGGAGAGCATGGAATTCAGTTAGAAGACATTAAATAATTATAAAGGTACTCTCTGTGAATTATTATATTGTAAAAAAAGGAGATACATTATGGGGTATCTCAAGAAAATTTAATATTACTGTAAAAAAAATAGCTGAACTTAATGAGTTAAATAGTTCTGCTATTCATAAAATAAAAATAGGTCAAAAAATATATATTAGTAAAACAGATAAGATTAATGCTGAAGTAGTTTTAAGAATTATATTATTAGATTTGTCCTTTAAGTTAATCCCAAAAGGTATTGTAAAATTAGAATATGATGGTAAGTCAAATGACATAGTTTTCAAAGATGGTGTGATCTATGATTTAGAAATTTTAGATCATTCAAAGGGACTAAAAGTTTATTATAAAAATATTAAAGGTACCTTTGATTTAATAGCTAATTATAAAAGTTTACCTATAGGGAAAAAAGTTTTAAGGTTGACTTCAAGGCAAATGAAGGTTTCAGGTACTCACTATCCTAAATCAGGTATAGTCCAGCAGAAAGTTGATGAAATTAAAAAATCATTAAAAAATTTAGCAGAGCCAATTATAAGGGGAGGAGATGAACAAAATACTAGTCAATCATCTATAATTTTACCCGAACCAAGAAACGATCAAAAAAGGACTGATTTGGGTAATAGTACTCATATAATTGCAAGTCAATTTACAGAAGAGAACTTTATTCTAAATACAGTAAATAATAAATATAGAAAATTTGTTATAGATGCTTCAAGGCGTCATGGGTTTACACCTCATAGCCTCGCAGCTTTAATCCATGCTGAGGCTGCAAAAAAAAGTAATGGTGAATGGGATCCGGAAAGTTTTAATGCAAGTACAAATGCTGCTGGATTAACACAATTTTTAAAAGGTACGTGGCTTGAAATTTGTAAAAATCAAGATACTTTAATAGGGCAATATGCTTCAAAAATTAAGAAACTTACTGAGAAGCAACTTCTCAGTCTGAGATTCAATCCTGAATTCTCTATTGATGCAGCAGCAGCTTATGCAGTTGTTAACTTTAAATGGTCAAAATTACCTTATCAAAAATTAACAGAACCAAGTTCAATCGCGAAACTTGCTTATCTATTACATCATGAAGGAGCAGGCGGTACTAGGTCATTCATACAGAATAGTTTTTCTCAAGAAAGAGCGAAAAATTTATTATTTGCACAATTTGGAAGTAAAGGTAAACAAAGAGCTTCAGATTATTTGAAAAGATATAATGATGATGCAAAAGCTGCCTATGGAGCATGGTTAAGAGCTTATATTGATGCACATATTAATATTTATGATTATGTACTGGATAAATCAAAAACTTCCGGGGCGAATTTATCTTTAGAGGAAACAATAAAAATTTTATTAGGACAAGCTTCTTCACCAACACCAACACCAACACCAACACCAACACCAACACCAACACCAATCTCAAGTAAAGAAGTACAAGAAAATAAAACTGTAGGAGGAAGTGAAATATGGGTAGATCCTTTATCAGTAAATAAGTTAAGAACTGCTGGTCTTGCAAATATCAAAAGTGCCACCTTTGGGAAGGTTAGAAATGGAGGTACAAGAAATCATCAAGGTATAGATCTAGCTGCTGACTCAGGTACAAATATTTTTGCAGTATGTAGTGGCATTATTGCTGTCGCAAAGGATAGTGGAGGGCCATATGGTAAAATTGTTGTATTAGAAGTAAATATTGATGATCTGCCTATACAACAAAAAAAATATGCATTAAAAAAAATTATAAATAGCAATTTTATTTATTTTTTTTATGCTCATTTATCTATTATAAATGTTGAAAAGGGAGATGCTGTGGATGTTACGACAGTTTTAGGTAAAACAGGGTCTAGTGGAAATGCGAGTGGAATGACTACTATATCAAAGGGTGGACATTTGCATTTTGAGACGAGAAGTTCGCCATTGTTGGGTAAAGGTTTACAAGGAAGATTTGATCCTATTCCTTTTTTTCTAACAAAATTAATTTAGGCTTTTTGAAATATGAAAATAATTAAATTTCTGGTAATAATTGGTAGTTTTTTTTCATTATCATGTCATTCTAAAAATATAGATTGGAACGATTATCAGCAGAGTGCTATACAGATTAATGAACCAGTTTTATTTTTAGATCATTTTGGTGAATTCTCTCAATTAAATAATAACTTAAAGTTAGGTTTAATTGATTATGGAAATAAAAATAAAAAATATTCTGGTGGGAATTACGTCCTTAAAATTTATGGTATTGAGGTCTTAAATAATCAAAAAGAATATTATTTATTTAAAAGTACAGTACCTTTGAAGTCTAGTGTTGATTTAAAAATACTCTATCAAGATGAAAAAATAGTGGCTTTTCGAACACGAGAATTCAGCGAAATAGATTATGTAAAAAGACCTTATAAAAAATTTAGCTCTAATTTATTTATATATAACAAATTATCAAATTTAGTTGTTGAGGCTCCAGTAGTAGACTCTTCATCTGCTAATTTAGAGAGTGATTATGTAAATATATTAGCGGGTGATAATTTTTCTTATATTCTAAAAGAAAAAAAATATTTATATGAAGCAGATGTTAGAGAGTCTAGTGGTAAATTAGAGAAGTATAAATTAATATTAAATTCTGAATTGAAATGTTTGTCATCTACATTAGGGTGTGAAAGTATAAACTCTCAAAAATCACTTAAAAAATAGTTTATTTGATTGCTACATTATTAATGTAGCAATCCTTTTTTCTTTTACCCTTCCAAAACCTCTTCCAGCAGCTCCTCACTCGGCGAAAAGTAATAGGCACCATCCAGAGGTGTTACGAAATGCAGCAGACGGTCATGAATCCCATCGCCAGAGGTACCGAACATACGTTCTAACATAGCATCAATAATCGTAAGGTCTTTGGTGTAGGCAATAAAGAATAGACCTTGGTCACCACGTCCGTCACCATAAGGCAGAGAGTGACGCAGGATTTCCATTTCTTCGCCTTCTTCATCTTCGACTACAGTACGTGCTACGTGCGCATTTTCAGGTTTAACTTCATCATCTAGCTCAATAGATTCAAGCTTAGTACGGCCCATAACCTGTTCCTGAGTATCGACTTTTAGCTTTTTCCATTTTTCCAGGCTATGCGCATAACGCTGGGCAAAAATAAACGAACCATCTTGGAAAATACCTGAATCTTCACCTAATAACGCGACTTCTGCACGATCATCCGGGAATTGCGGATTTTCAGTCCCATCAATAAAGCCGGTAATGTCACGACCATCAAAATATCGGAAGCATACCCGCTCATCCAGCACCTGAACCTGGTTCTGAATACCTTCAAAAAAAGCCTGACTGAGCGCAAAACAGATATCAGCACGGGCACTGGCAATATGAATCAGTACATCTGCTGGAACAACCGGCATATCAAACGAACCATGAATGGGTTCAAGCTGTTTAAATCCTGCCGGACTTTGCGAATATAGGGTTGACCAGAGTTCAGGACCAAAAGCTACGCCTGTTTTAATTTGTGCTTGAGGGTGTTGCGTGATCAGCCGATCACGAGAAGTAAACAAATGTTCGAGTTGTTCTTTTAATTTTTCAATACTCAAATCTTTAAGACGTAACACAATAAAGCGAGCATGATCTGAAGGAAGTGGCAAGATTACCGATTGGGCTGTCATTCATGGCTCCTATAAGGATAGATCCTGTTTTTTAATGTACATATTGTGCCTGAAGCTAGACAGAGTGAATAGTGCAGTGCCTTATATTTAAGCAAGTTTTTAGCCTGATTTTATTGGAAAATTCATATAATATTGGGCAAGTTTTGCTGAGTTAAATATTCATGTCCTATCAAATGTGGTTTGCCTATATGTTGGCCTGCTGGGTGATTAGTGTCTCTCCGGGTGCTGGTGCAATTGCATCGATGTCGAGCGGATTGAATTATGGTTTTCGGCATGGTTACTGGAATGCGCTGGGTCTGCAACTGGCTTTACTGGTACAGATTGCAGTGGTTGCAGCAGGCGTGGGAGTTTTGTTTGCGACAACCCCATGGGCATTTTTAGTGGTGAAATGGTTTGGTGTCGGCTATTTATTGTATTTGGCTATTTTGCAATGGAAAGCACCTGTACAATCTATCGAAATTAAACATGAATTGGCGCGAAAATCGAGAGGGAAACTGGTACTGCATGGTTTCTTGGTTAATATCACTAATCCTAAAGCCATCGTATTTTTACTGGCCGTCTTGCCGCAATTTCTGGATTTGTCTAAGCCACAATGGATTCAGTATTTGATTATGGCTGCGACAATGGTGACGATTGATCTGATTGTGATGGCGGGTTATACCGGATTGGCTGCTAAAGTTTTAAGGCTGCTTAGATCGCCGAAACAACAAAAAGTCATGAACCGGACTTTTGCCGGGTTATTTGCCGGCGCTGCATTTTTATTGAGTTTGGTGCATCAATAAAGAGTGTTTGCTCTCTCCTTAAAGGAGAGAGGCGGAATAGATCATTAGAAAATCATCATGATTTAACAGAAAGATTAATTCAGCTTTTTAAACTTCTGCACACAGAAGATCAGTGCAAATAGCACCGCCATGGTCAGTACAATGGTTAAACCAGTCGAAGTATTGAGACCGGCACTCGACCACAGACCCACGGTCACCCCAATTTGCGCAATCACAAATGCCCAGATCACCATTTGTTTGGGTGAGTGTGCAAGTAATCGTGCGGTCAGGGCAGGGATCACCAGTAATGCCCCCATCAAGAGTGAACCGACTGCTTTCAGCGCAAGCACGGTAAACAATGCCAATAACAACATAAAGATCAGGCGTTGCCATTTGGCATTTACACCTTCACTGACCGCCATGTCCGGATCAATTGCGATTTGAATCTGCGCTTGCCAGCTTTTATAGAGAACGGCTAAGGCCAGAATAATCACGATAGCAAAGGTGGGTAAGTCCGCCCAGGAAATCGTCAGTAGATCACCAAATAGATAGCTGAGAAGTTCCGGTCTTAAACTCGGTAAATGCTGAATGAACAATAATCCCGAGCAAAGCAGTGTTGCTGAACACAGCGCCAGCAAGGCATCATTCGGCAGGCGCGGATCATGCAGTACCCACAAAATCCCTACCAATAATAAGGCAATAAAAGTTACACCCATCCACAGCGGTAAACTTAAAGCCCCAGCAATGGCAACACCGAGTAAAGTACCGTGTGCCATAGTGTCAGCAAAAAATGACATACGTCGCCAGAGCATGAGACAGCCCAATGGGGCAGTCAGAAATACCAATAGCGTACCCATGATCCATGCAGGTAAAAGGAGTTGTAACCAATCCATCATGGTTTAAGCTTCCGGCTCGGGGTGAATATGAGGACGTGAGTCATGCTGACAGGGGGTGGCAGAATCACCATGTGCGCAATGATCATGATGATGCTGATAGAACACCCGGTTAGTGCCAAAAATTGCCTGGTATTCCGGATGTTGCTGCACGCTTTCTGGCAGGCCGCTACAACAAATATGTTTGTTTAAGCAGACCACACGAGTCGTACCTTGCATCACCCATTGCAGGTCATGTGAAACCATCAGTACGGCACAGCCATATTTTTCCGGCAAGTTACGCACATATTCATACAGTTCAGCTTCGGACTGGATGTCTAGACCCTGCATCGGTTCATCGAGAACTAAAATGTCCGGCTGGCGTAATAAGGCGCGGGCCAGTAGCACCCGCTGACGCTCACCGCCAGACAACTGCTGAACTTTAGAATCTTGCAGTTTACTAATGCCGGTATCGCGAATAATTTCGGTTTTAATCTGGGACGGGCATTTTTCTAGTGCCAATAAATCTTTCACTCGTAGCGGCAAGCTATGGGATGGATTGAATTTTTGTGGCACATAAGAAAATTTCAGCTTGCGCGCAGTTTTGATTTCACCCGATTGTGGTTTCAGTATGCCCAGCATGACTTTAATCAAGGTCGATTTACCAGCACCATTGGGACCAATCAGCGTGACAATTTCTTTCTCTTGTAACGAGAAATCAATCGCTTTTAAGATATCGCGCTCATCGATTTTAACCCAGATCTTGGAGAGCTGAATCAGGGGAGAGGCACTTAAGCTTTGTTGCGGCACTGCTGACAAATTCCTGAAATTTCGATAATGCTGTGATGTGCCGTGAAGTCGTCCGAGCTGGCCAGTGCATCAAGCTGATCGAGCAGGCCCTGAGCCGACGCTTCTTTCACGGCTTTACATTCGGTACAGATTAAAAAAGCGGCCTGATGCCCTTCGCGCGGATGGCAACAGGGGATATAGGCATTGATCGAGGTCAGGCGATGAATCAGCCCTTTGCTTAATAAAAAATCCAGAGTGCGATACACCGTTGGTGGTGCTGCAGGACGATCACTGGCATTTTTCATTTGTGCCAGCAGATCATAGGCGCCCATCGGGCCATGCGCATTCAGAATGAGTTCCAGCACTTCTTTACGTAAAGGTGTAAGGCGTGCGCCGCTTGCTGCACAAAGACTTTCCGCTTCAGCAAGACGTTGTGCGACATTGGGATGGTCGTGCACGCCGTGCAATGCGTTGTGGTGTTCGTGCGAACAGGAACCCATAGTTCACCTCAAGTGCGAAACTGAAAATTAATAGATTTCAAATCTTAACATGAAGCGTTCTGAGTTTCGATTGGGCATAGGTATTTTTGTATTTTTGTTATATTATAACACTTCCTGATTTTATCGTTTTTAAGTGATTTCTACTCATGTTCCGTCTCCTTGCAATCAGTCTGCTGGCATTGTTCAGTACACTCAGTTGGTCACAAAGTCTGGTGGTGTCTACGCAGCCGATCTATCTGATTGCCAAGAAAATTACCCAAGGTGTGGAACAGCCGACTTTATTGCTGGCCAACCAAAGTGGACATGATGTGAGTCTGACTCCGGCGCATCGAAAAACTATTCAGAATGCAGGTCTGGTGATCTGGCTGGGTCAGGCGCATGAAGCACCCTTGGCCAAAGTGCTGAATGAAAGTAATAAAGGCATTGCACTGTTAGACTCGGGGATATTGACCACCTTGCCGATGCGTAATCCGCGTGGCGAGGCCTTAAAAAATACGGTAGACACGCATGTCTGGCTCGATCCGAATAATGCAGTGCGGATTGGTTTCTTTATTGCGGCGCTACGTTCGCAGCAATTGCCGGAGCATCGTGAACGCTACTGGAAAAATGCCCGTGACTTTGCACAAAACATGTTTGCGACGGCCCAGCGTTATAGTTCAAGCAACAAAGCCAAACCTTATTGGTCTTATCACGATGCCTACCAGTATCTGGAACGCCCGTTAAATTTAAAATTCATGGGTGCGCTGACCGATGATCCGCATGTTTCGCCAACCGTAGCCCAAATCAAGTTTTTACAGGATCATCGTCCACAGCGCAAAATGTGTCTGCTGGCCGAAGGTCATGCCAGTGAAAACCAGTACCGCAAACTCAATCCGGTACTGTTCCAGCATGTCGATGAAAGCATGAGCGGGGCAGGGGACTTTGTGCAGGCTTGGCAGCAATTGGCCGCCGAAACCCAGAAATGTGTACTAAATGCACGCTAATGATTTAAAAAATAGACAGATTTTGATTAGTTTAACAGCAGTGACCCGATTTAAAAAAACACGACTAAGGTCGGGAAAAGATTGCATGTTCAGGGGTGTAACTCTATAATGCCTGCGATTAAAAATAATCACCTGTTAAACTTGTCAAGCATGATTGCTGTGAGTGAATAAATAATGAGCCGAACTAGTCGCTTGATTGACCGACGATTAGCGAAAGCTTTGGTCCTCCTGCAAGCCTGTATGATCCCTGTTTCAGCCTTGATCGGCTGGGTCGTGAAAGACTCAACCGCAGCCTTGAGTGCAGCATTAGGTGCACTGGTATGTTGGCTCGCGACTTGTTATTTTTCGTGGCAATCGTTTCGAGCAGCAGGAGCCCGCGCGTCTAAACAAGTTCTTTCGAACATGTATAAAGGCTTGATGGGAAAGTTTGCCATTGTGATTGTTGGTTTCATTTTAATTTTAAGCAATGTTAAACCGTTGTCAGCGGTGGCGTTGTTTTGTGGTTTTATACTTGTTCAAGCCATGTCGTGGGTCGCTCCGTTTTGGGCGTCACGTCTACAAAAATGAGTATAAGCACAACAAGAAATTGAAAAGTTTTTCAGGAGCAGGCGAGATATCAAGCAGCACGCGATATTCGTTTGTTCTATTAGTTTTTTGACATTGACCAGGTGTGATTTATGGCTGCTGAAGAACATGCCCTTACTTCGACCGAGTATATCAAGCATCACTTGACCAACATGACCTATGGCAAAATGCCGGACGGTACGTGGAAATTGGCCGAGAGCGGTGCTGAAGCTCAACAGATGGGGTTCACTGCTATTCACTTGGATTCAATGGGTTGGTCTATCGGACTGGGTCTGATTTTCTGTTTGTTGTTCTGGTTGGTTGCGAAAGCGGCTAATGCTGGTGTTCCTACCAAGTTCCAGTCTGCAATTGAAATGATTATCGAGTTTGTAGATTCAAGTGTACGTGATACCTTCCACGGGAAGTCTCGATTAATTGCACCCTTAGCATTAACCATTTTCGTGTGGATTTTCCTCATGAACTTGATGGATTTGATCCCTGTTGACTTTATTCCTTATGTAGCTCAACACGCGATTGCTTCTATGCTGGGTGTAGACCCTCATCAGGTTTACTTTAAAATTGTTCCGACTACAGATCCAAACATTACCCTCGGTATGTCTATTTCTGTATTCTTCTTAATTATTTTCTATAGTATTCGTGAGAAAGGTGTTGGCGGCTTCGTTGGTGAGTTAGCACTGAACCCATTTAACCCAAGTAATCCAGTTGCTAAAGTGCTTTTAATTCCATTCAACTTATTGTTGGAATTGACTACTTTCTTGGCGCGACCAGTTTCATTGGCTCTACGACTGTTCGGTAACATGTATGCGGGTGAGTTAATCTTCATTCTTATCGCGTTATTACCGTTCTGGATCCAGTGGGCGTTGTCTGTGCCTTGGGCGATTTTCCACATTTTGATTATTACGCTACAAGCATTCATTTTCATGATGTTGACTATCGTGTACATGAGTATGGCAAGCGAAAAGCATTAATGGTATTGCCTAACTGTCAACGGATGGTTGGGCACACAATTTTTTAACTTAATTTGGTATAAAACCTAACCTCTGAGGAATTATCATGGAACTCACTTTAGGTCTAGTTGCAATTGCATCTGCTATCTTGATCGCTTTCGGTGCTTTAGGTACTGCGATTGGTTTTGGTCTTCTAGGCGGCCGTTTCCTTGAAGCTGTAGCTCGTCAACCAGAATTGGCTCCACAACTTCAAACTCGTATGTTCTTAATCGCGGGTCTTCTTGATGCTGTGCCTATGATCGGTGTTGGTATTGGCTTGTTCTTCATCTTCGCTAATCCATTTGTAGGTTAATCAGCTTAATTCCGAAATTCACTATTTGAGGAATTTGCAATGAATATCAACCTCACATTGTTTGGCCAAGCGATTGCGTTTGCGATTTTCGTCGCATTCTGCATGAAGTTTGTATGGCCACCACTAATCAATGCGATTAGTGAACGTCAGCGTAAAATCGCTGATGGCTTAAATGCTGCTGAAAAAGCGAAGGCTGACCTTGCAGATGCGCAAGCACAAGTGAAAGCTGAGTTAGACGCGGCAAAAGCACAAGCGGCTCAATTGATCGAACAAGCGAACCGTCGTGGTGCACAATTGATCGAAGAAGCGCGTACCCAAGCTGCGGCTGAAGGTGAGCGTATTCGTCAACAGGCTAAAGAAGCTGTTGATACTGAAATCAATGCTGCTCGCGAAGAATTGCGTCAACAAGTGGCTGCTCTTGCAGTAACTGGTGCTGAGAAAATTCTTAGCCAGCAAGTTGATGCAGAAGCTCACAATGCCATGCTGACTCAGCTGGCTGCTAAACTTTAAGAGAGGCGGATTATGGCTGAACTCTTGACGTTGGCACGCCCATACGCTAAAGCAGCATTTGCTTACGCTTCTGAGCAAGGTGCAACTGACTCTTGGTCAACAGCACTTGAATTGCTCAGTGCTGCGGTGCAAGACGAAGCATTTTCAGCTTATCTAAATCGCCCTGAGCTTACACCTGCTGAGCAGGTGGCTCTTTTTGCGAAAGTTTTAGGTGAAGACCAAACTGCAGCAGTGTCTAACTTCCTGACATTGCTTGCAGAGAATAACCGTTTGGTTCTTCTTCCTGAGATTGCAGCAGAATATGAGCAGCTTAAATCACAGAATAACAATACTGTGGATGTTGTGATTGAATCAGCATTCCCATTGACTTCTGTACAGGAACAACTTCTTACTCACGCATTAGAGAAAAAATTCGAAGCGGCGGTAAATGTTTCTGTAGAAGTTAACCCAGCGCTGATTGCTGGTGTAGTTATTCGTGCAGGCGACCAAGTGATAGATGATTCTGCGCTTAACAAGCTTGAAAAAATGCGTACTCGTCTTCTTGCTTAATTGCATTTAGAAGACTGAACTTTAAAAAGATTGAGGTATAGCGCAATGCAACAACTGAATCCATCCGAGATCAGTGCGCTCATTAAACAGCGTATCGGCGATCTGGACACCAGCGCAACCGCTAAGAACGAAGGAACCATTGTTATGGTTTCCGACGGTATTGTGCGTATTCACGGCTTAGCTGACGCTATGTACGGTGAAATGATCGAATTCGACGGCGGCCTTTACGGTATGGCACTGAACCTAGAACAGGATTCAGTGGGCGTCGTTGTTTTAGGTAACTACTTAAGCCTTCAAGAAGGTCAAAAAGCGCGTTGCACAGGTCGTGTATTAGAAGTTCCGGTTGGTCCAGAACTTTTAGGCCGTGTAGTAGATGCTTTGGGTAACCCGATTGATGGTAAAGGCCCTATTGATGCAAAATTAACTGATGCTGTTGAAAAAGTAGCACCAGGCGTAATTTGGCGTCAATCAGTGGATCAACCTGTACAAACTGGTTATAAATCAGTAGATACAATGATCCCTGTAGGCCGTGGTCAACGTGAGTTGATCATTGGTGACCGTCAAACTGGTAAAACAGCAATGGCGATCGACGCGATCATCGCTCAGAAAAACTCTGGCATTAAATGTGTATATGTAGCAATCGGTCAAAAACAATCGACTATCGCTAACGTGGTACGCAAGCTAGAAGAAACTGGCGCTATGGCGTATACCACTGTTGTAGCAGCAGCTGCAGCTGATCCAGCAGCAATGCTGTATCTAGCTCCGTACTCTGGCTGTACAATGGGCGAATACTTCCGTGACCGCGGTGAAGATGCGTTAATCATTTATGATGACTTGTCTAAGCAAGCTGTTGCTTACCGTCAAATTTCATTGCTTTTACGCCGTCCACCAGGTCGTGAAGCGTATCCAGGTGACGTATTCTATCTACACTCGCGTCTACTTGAACGTGCTTCTCGTGTATCTGCTGACTACGTTGAGAAATTCACTAACGGTGAAGTGAAAGGCCAAACTGGTTCATTAACTGCATTGCCGATTATTGAAACTCAAGCGGGTGACGTATCTGCATTCGTACCAACCAACGTAATTTCGATTACTGATGGTCAGATCTTCCTTGAAACATCATTATTCAACGCAGGTATTCGTCCTGCTGTGAACGCGGGTATCTCTGTATCTCGTGTTGGTGGTTCAGCGCAAACTAAGATCATCAAGAAATTGTCTGGTGGTATCCGTACTGCTTTGGCGCAATACCGTGAATTGGCAGCATTTGCTCAGTTCGCTTCTGATCTTGACGAAGCAACTCGTAAGCAACTTGAACATGGTCAACGTGTAACTGAGTTAATGAAGCAAAAACAATATGCTCCATACTCAATTGCTGACCAAGCTGTTTCAATTTATGCATCTAACGAAGGCTACATGGCTGACGTAGACGTTAAGAAAATCGTAGACTTTGATGCTGCGTTGATTTCTTACTTCCGTTCAGAACATGCTGCGTTAATGCAACAAATCGATGCCTCTGGTGATTACAACAAAGACATCGAAGCTGCAATCAAAGCAGGTATTGAAAGCTTTAAAGCGACTCAAACTTACTAATTTCAACCTCTGTTGAATTTAGTGTCGGTTTGGTTCACGGAATCAACCTTCGGAAGCTCGCAAGGGCTTTCGAATACTAGGTTAAGCGTATGGCAAATTTAAAAGAAATTCGCGCCAAAGTAGCTAGTATCAAGAGCACGCAGAAGATTACTCGAGCGATGCAAATGGTAGCAGCTTCTAAGATGCGTCGTGCGCAAGAGCGCATGGCTCAAGGCCGTCCGTATGCCGAAAATATGCACCGTGTAATTGCTCATTTGGTCCAAGCGAATCCTGAATACAAACACCGTTATATGGTTGAACGCCCGGTTAAGCGCGTTGGCTATATTATTGTGTCTTCAGATCGTGGCCTTGCTGGTGGTTTGAACATTAACCTGTTCAAGAAAGTGGTTAAACACGTTCAACAGCAACAAGAGCAGTCAATTGAAGTTCAATTTGCTTTAATTGGTCAAAAAGCGGTTTCGTTTTTTAAAAACTACGGCGGTAAAGTGCTTGGTGCGACGACGCAAGTCGGCGATGCCCCAAGTCTTGAGCAGTTATCTGGTTCTGTACAGGTGATGTTGGACGCTTATGATAAAGGCGAGTTAGATCGTATTTATCTAGTGTCAAACGGCTTTGTCAATGCCATGACTCAAAATCAAAAAATCGAACAACTTGTTCCTTTGGCTGCTGCTGAAGAAGACAAGAATCTGAACCGTCAATACGGTTGGGATTACATCTACGAGCCTGAAGCTGAAGAGCTTTTAAATGGCTTGTTGGTTCGCTATATCGAGTCTGTGGTGTATCAAGGTGTGATTGAAAACATCGCATGTGAGCAGTCTGCACGTATGGTCGCTATGAAAGCAGCGACAGACAACGCAGGCGAGATCATTAAGAGCCTGCAACTTATTTATAACAAGCTGCGTCAAGCCGCGATTACTCAGGAAATTTCTGAGATCGTTGGTGGTGCCGCTGCCGTTTAACATTATTTTGAATTGAGGAGACAGCAATGAATAGCGGTCGTATCATTCAGATCATCGGCGCGGTTATCGACGTCGAGTTTGAACGCAACAGCGTTCCTAAGATCTATGACGCTCTCCAAGTAGATGGTACTGAAACTACTTTAGAAGTTCAGCAACAGCTTGGTGATGGCGTAGTTCGTACTATTGCAATGGGTTCTACTGAAGGCCTTAAGCGTGGTTTGAACGTAACTAACACTAACGCGCCGATTTCTGTACCAGTAGGTACAGCGACTCTAGGCCGTATCATGGACGTTCTTGGTCGCCCGATCGACGAAGCTGGTCCTGTTGCGACTGAAGCGCGTTTACCAATTCACCGTCAAGCGCCTTCTTATGCAGAACAAGCGGCTTCTACTGACCTTTTAGAAACTGGTATTAAAGTCATCGACTTACTTTGCCCGTTCGCGAAAGGTGGTAAAGTTGGTCTGTTCGGTGGTGCCGGTGTTGGTAAAACTGTAAACATGATGGAGTTGATCAACAACATCGCGAAAGCTCACTCAGGTTTATCTGTGTTTGCTGGTGTTGGTGAGCGTACTCGTGAAGGTAACGACTTCTATCACGAAATGAAAGATTCTAACGTTCTAGACAAAGTAGCAATGGTCTACGGTCAGATGAACGAGCCACCGGGTAACCGTTTACGCGTAGCGTTGACTGGTCTTACTATGGCTGAATATTTCCGTGACGAGAAAGACGAAAACGGTAAAGGCCGTGACGTACTATTGTTCGTAGATAACATCTATCGTTATACACTAGCGGGTACTGAAGTATCAGCACTTCTAGGTCGTATGCCATCTGCAGTAGGTTACCAGCCGACTCTTGCAGAAGAGATGGGTGTTCTTCAAGAACGTATTACATCGACTAAGTCTGGTTCTATTACGTCGATCCAAGCGGTATACGTACCTGCCGATGACTTAACAGATCCATCGCCTGCTACAACGTTTGCTCACTTGGACGCAACTGTTGTATTGAGCCGTGACATCGCATCTTCTGGTATTTACCCAGCGATCGATCCACTAGACTCAACTTCACGCCAGTTAGATCCGTTAGTTGTTGGTCAAGAGCATTATGAAATTGCACGTTCTGTACAGAACGTATTGCAACGTTATAAAGAGCTTAAAGACATCATCGCGATTCTTGGTATGGACGAGCTTGCTGAAGAAGATAAACTGGTTGTTTACCGTGCGCGTAAAATCCAGCGTTTCTTCTCTCAACCGTTCCACGTAGCTGAAGTATTTACTGGTGCTCCTGGTAAATTAGTATCTCTTAAAGAAACGATTCGTGGCTTTAAAGGTCTTCTAGCTGGTGAATACGATCACATCCCAGAACAAGCGTTCTACATGGTTGGTGGTATTGACGAAGTTATTGCTAAAGCCGAGAAACTTTAATTAGCTACTCTAATTTAGGAGATTCTCATGGCGACTATGCAATGTGATGTTGTAAGTGTTCAGGAGTCTTTGTACTCAGGCACTATAACTATGCTAATTGCAAAAGGTGCTGGCGGTGAGTTAGGTATTATGCCTGGCCATGCTCCGTTGGTAACTTTGCTCCAACCTGGCGCAATCCGCGTTATTTTGGAAAACGGTACAGAAGAGTTGATCTATGTATCTGGTGGTGTTCTAGAAGTTCAACCGCATGTTGTTACGGTTCTTGCAGATACTGCAGTCCGTGCAGAAAACTTAGATGAAGCAGCTATTGTTGAAGCGCGTAAACACGCTGAAGCATTGCTTGCGAATCAAAAGAGCGATTTGGACGCTGCTGCTGCTTTGGCTGCTCTTGCAGAAACTGCTGCTCAGCTGGAAACGATCCGCAAAATCAAAAACCGCGCTCAATAAGAGACGGTTTGAGATTGAAAAAACCACCCGAAAGGGTGGTTTTTTTATATACTAATTTTTTAAATAGTATTTCTAGAATAATGAAAATAGTTTCTTTGAATCCAATTTTTGAGGGTGTTAAGCAAGATTCAAAAATTGTTTATGAAAAAATATTATGTATTGAATGTAAAACAAAAATTAAGCATGAGGTATTGGTAGATATATCACACAATGATTGTTCTGATCCAAATATATCTTTTTATTATAATTATAGAATTTTGAGATGTTTAAATTGTGAGTCTATTTCATATCAAACAAAGTCCCATGACTCTTATGACGTTGATCCTGTAGGGTATGATCAAAGTGAAGATATGATCTACCAAGTAAATTATTTATATAAAACTTTTCCTCTTAGAGACGAAGAAACTGCTTTTTCTAAAGAGTTTGAGAAAATCTTACCTGAAGAGATTTATTCTACTTATGAAGAGGTCATAGTGGCGTTAAATAATAAAATGCCTTTGCTAACTGGATTAGGCTTGAGAACATTATTAGAGCAGATTGTGAAATATTTTGGTCATTCAGATGATTTGGGGGAAATTTTAAATAAGTTTGAACATGAGGGTTTTATCTCAATTAAGCAAAGAGGTTTACTTGATGATATTCGTTATTTAGGGAATGATGCTGCACATAGGGCAGACTCCAAAACTCGAAAAGAGCTAGTTTTGCACTTAAAAGTTTTAGAAAATTTAATTCAACAACTTTTTGTTTACTACAATTTAGATCAAGAAGAGATAAGAAAAATTAAAAGTGTAGGATTAAAACCATCACCTAGACATCCCATTCCAGTAGTAAGAGAAACTACTCAAAAGAGAAGACCTAAGAAGAGGTTATAAAATCTCTGCATTTATTGCATTCTGTACCGCTCGATATAACTTTTACCCTTTCTCAGTAATGTTTTGAACCAATCTGTAAGCAGACACACGCCATAAAAAAATCAATGATAAGTTAAATAATTCGAATAGATACTCGTTTGTTATAACTTGATGCGATTGGGTTTTGAACAGGCGAAACTTATAATTGAAAAAGGGAAAATCATGGCTTATCAATCTATTAATCCATTTACTAATCAAAAATTGAAAGACTACCCATCCCATAACGATCAAGATATTCAAAATGCACTCGATACCGCAGAAAAAATCCTAAAGTCAGAATGGTCACAACAGGTCGATACCCGTATTGAAGTACTGCGCAAATTGGCCAGCAATATGCGAGAGCAAAAATCTGAACTGGCTAAGCTCATGACGCTGGATATGGGAAAACTGATCAAGCAGAGTGAAGGTGAAATCGAAACCTGCGCCAAAATTGCAGAATATTATGCTGATCATGCCAAAGAATTTTTAGCGCCCGTGTCCTATGAAACGGAACTGGGTGAGGCCTGGGTTGAGCATCATCCACTGGGTATTATCATGGCGGTAGAACCGTGGAATTTCCCATTTTATCAACTGATGCGGGTATTTGCACCGAACTGTGCCATTGGTAATCCGGTTCTGGCAAAACATGCCGGCATTGTGCCGCAATGTGCTGAAGCCTTTGAGCAACTGGTCTTGGATGCAGGCGCACCCAAAGGTGTCTGGACCAATCTGTTTATCAGCAGTGATCAGGTCGCTGAAGTAATTGCAGACAAGCGTGTGCGTGGTGTGGCACTCACAGGTTCAGAAGGTGCGGGCAGTGCAGTCGCTGAACAGGCGGGCAAACATCTTAAAAAATCAACGCTGGAACTGGGCGGTAATGATGTATTTATCGTACTCGATGATGCAGATCTGGAACGCGCGATCAAGTTAGGCTGTCAGGCGCGTGTCAATAATGCCGGGCAGGTATGTACGGCGGCGAAGCGATTTATTCTGCATGAAAAAATTGCCGAACAATTCAAAGCCGGCATGCTGAACGCCTTTGAACAGTTAAAACTGGGTGATCCGCTTGATCCTGAAACCACTTTAGGGCCACTGTCTTCAAAAGATGCGCTGGAAAAACTGACCAAGCAGGTCGATAAGGCCGTAGCACAAGGTGCAACTGTGGTCATTGGCGGTAAGGCTGTAGAACATCAAGGCAATTTCTATGCGCCAACGATTCTGGAAAATATCACGCGTGAAAATGAAGCCTGGTATGAAGAATTCTTTGGCCCGGTGGCGCAAATCTATGTGGCCAAGGATGATGATGAAATTGTCGAAATTGCCAATGATTCCAATTATGGTCTGGGTGGCGTGATCCATGCTCAGGATATTGAGCGGGCGAAAAAGCTGGCGTCACGGGTAGAAACCGGCATGATCTGGATCAACTGGTTTACTGACACCACGCCCGAATTGCCATTTGGTGGAATCAAAAATTCCGGTTATGGACATGAACTGTCGATTGATGGTTTTAGAGAGTTTGTGCAGAAGAAACTAATCGTTGTCAAAAGCCCGAAAGAATAATATGAGCTGATCCAATGTCAAAGAAGCCACTATTTAGTGGTTTCTTTGTCTAGTTGGTCTGGATATTCTTCACGTTTACCGCCTTCATAACTGGCGAAACGTGGATGTTCTGGTGGAAATGACGGTTCAGCGCTTGGCCAAGGCCAGCCACCAAACTGGGTTTCGCGATAACGGCGAAAAGCAGTATCCAGCTCTTGCGCACTATTTAAAACAAAAGGTCCATGCATGGCAACTGGTGCACCGATCGGTTCACCTTCCAGCCATAAAATATGTGATTCCAGCAGCCCACCTTTGAGCTGAATATCTGCATCCGGTTTGAGTTCAAGTAGATGCTTCGGCGCTATCTTCTGTCCTTCAAGCTCCAAGCTTCTACCTTGATAAAAATAACAAAAACGCGTTGCAGTAGCAGTGCTGGCAGGAATGGTTAATTCTGCTTCCGGCTTTAAAGTGATTAAATACATATTGAGTTGATTCTCTGGAATGGCTGCCCATGAATGTGGCGGACGATCCAGTGCCTGAGTCTGTTTAAACTGTCCTGAAATGACCCGAATATCCGCTTTACGTCCGGCCGCATCGGCTGAAAATACATGTGGAATCTGTTCACGCCACAACATTTTATAATCGGCCGGCTGCTTTTTCTGTTCCGGTGAGGAATTCAGCCAGATTTGAAACAGCTCCAGAGGATTGTTCTGATCCTGATGGACTAAGGGAAACATCTCGCAATGCTGTACCCCATTGCCGGTAGTCAGCCATTGCACATCACCCGCGCCATAACGTCCCGAGTTTCCCAGCGAGTCAAAATGATCGACATACCCGCGCTCGACAATGGTAATGGTTTCAAAACCCGTATGCGGATGCTCCGGAAAGCCGGGAATACTCTCGCCATAATACATGTCATATTCATGCTGCTGTGGCGGGGAAACTGGGCCTAATTCGGCATTGCCTTGCGGATAATGATCTTGATGATGAACTGTAAAAATAAAAGGATCTTTCAGATCAAGCCGGGATGTGACTGGAACCACAGAATACAGCACTGAATTCGACATGATTGAACTCCTGATGATCTGATTAGATGAAAATTATTGATCTAAATGTAATTTTTATAATCCATAACAGTGTATAGCCTGCAAGGCGATTGAGGAAGACATGTTTCGATCAATCGCCTCAAAATGAGATGTTTAGGTATTTTAAGTATTGTCCTGATCAGTATTGCTCTCTGATTCCTGATCTGGATTCTGGATCAGCAAGCCTGCCAGTTTGACCATTTCGGCTTGAACATTCACCATCTGCGATTCAATCTTTTTCAAGTCCACTTGGCTAAAATCCACCTGACCATTCAAGAGGGGAGAAGCCAGCACTTGCTGGTTTGCAGACATCATATTATTACGAATCTGGTCAATTTCCTGACTTTTCAAGTTCAAGTTGCCCAGTACCTGATTAAAACTGCTGAGTTGCTGTTGTAGTTGGGTCGCAGTGGATTGCAGTTGCTGGGTATCTTTGGCTTCGACCGCCGTTTGCAGTTCGCTCTGGGTCTGTTTTAACTGTTCCACATAACTGCCGGCCTTGAGCTGTAAGTCGGCGACATCCCGAACCATATAAAACATATTGCCAGATTTAAGTTCAGTTGGTGTTGCCGAGCCTTGTTGCTGAGAGGCTGGTTCTAAATCTGACGTTGTTGTATCTACCTGTTCAGTCGGTGTTTCGACAGCCTGTTCACAGCCCATCAGTAAAATTCCCGAGCTAAATAATGCGAAAGGAAGGACAGCATTGGCAAGAATCTTGGACATGGAATCAGGGTCTCGATACAGGTGATGGAATTTGAGTAGTATTTAATATAAGGACAAACTATGGAGATAAAAAAGATTGTTGCAAACTCATAACAATTCTTCTGGGTTCCGAATATTTCATTATTTAAAAACAGGAAAAAGTTTATTAAAAGCTGGTAAAGAAGTACTTTGTTCTCACCGAATTGGCTTTTTTAGCCTGCAATTACTTTAAAGATATGTCCGGTGAATCTCAATTTAGCTAAATAGCAGTTTTGAAAAAAATAAGTATCTACCAAGAAAATAGATACTTATTTCAAGCTTGATGCTTATGAGAATAATCGAGAATTATTTTGCAAGTTCTGCATTCACTGCATCGACAATCCGTGGATCATCCGCAGTGATGTCTGGTGCAAAACGCGCCACTACTTCACCATTTTTATTGATCAGGAATTTTTCAAAGTTCCAGAGTACTTCTGGTGGCTGGTTTGGGGTTAGGCCATAATCGACCAGATCTTTCCACCAAGGACCTTCACCGATACGTTCCGGTACAGCCTGCGTAAGGGTGGTATATAAAGGATGCTTGTCTTCACCCGCGACAGAGATTTTAGCAAATAGCGGGAAGTCGACTTTATAATTCACTGAACAGAATTCCTGAATCTCGGCTTCGCTACCCGGTTCCTGTTCCAAAAAGTTATTGGCAGGGAAGCCAAGAATTTCCAGACCTTCCGCTTTTTTGTCCTGATACAGTTTTTGTAAGCCTTCATATTGCGGCGTCAAGCCACATTTAGATGCGACGTTAACCACCAGCAAAACCTTACCTTGGTACTGGTTTAAAGTGGTTTCTGTTCCTTCAATGGTTTTGACTGGAATGTCATATACAGAGCGAGTCATTAGATTTCCTGTTTATTGCGACTGAACGGTATTTGTTTTAACGGGTATTCGCTTTCAGTACAAGTAAAAACAGGTGAGCTCAGTTACTTAAAGCTGCAAATTGCCTCAATATTATGTGAAAAATCTATTATGCTAGGATGCGCGAATACGCATAGCTTAATAACAAGACCAGCGACTCATGGATGAAAGTATGACACAGCAACAAAAGGCAGTCTGGTGGGCCATGGCCTTACCACTGGCCGCAGTTTTGATTTGGTCTCTGAATATGACTGTCACCCGCTATGTGGCAGATTATATTTCTCCCATCAGTATCAGTTTCTACCGCTGGGCCTTGGCCTTACTGATTTTAACTCCATTCATGTTGCCCAAAGTCAAAGCAGCGTGGCCGGAGATCCGTCCATATCTCGGGCATTTTGCTGTTTTGAGTGCGCTGGGAATGGTGCTTTATCAGGGGTTGGCTTATAGTTCGGCACACTATACCACTGCAACCAATATGGGCCTGATCAATGCCTTTATTCCTATTTTTACCATTATCGTGGGTATTTTTGTTTTAAGGATTCGCCCAACACAGGCTGCAGTGCTGGGGAGTCTTCTGTCTTTTATTGGCTTGATGTATGTCATGGCACAAGGGCAGGGTTTACAGTTTTTAACTGTTGGTGAAAGTTATATTGGCGATCTGTTGATGTTGATCGCAGTATTTTTCTATGCCTGTTATGGCGTGTTTCTGAAAAAATGGCAGATTCAGATTCCACTCTTAGTGAGCCTGTATATTCAGATTTTTATGGCCTTTCTCTATCATATTCCTTTGGTATTGATTTTAGGTCTGGACAGCATCAATCATGCTAATGCAGCCAGCATTGTCTATGCCGGAATTTTTCCTTCCATTGCCGCGCCCTTGTTCTGGATGATGGCTGTGCAGCAACTTGGTCCCAATCGCAGCAGTATTTTTATGAACCTGATGCCTGTCTTTACTGCAGTAGTCGCATATTTGTGGCTGGGCGAAGCCTGGACCATGTATCACAGTATCGGCGGTGGCATCATTTTAGTTGGAATCCTCTGGGCTCAATATCCCGGAAGATCCGCTTAATCAGGAATTAAAAAAGCTAATTAAGAATTTTTCCTGATTAAATATTGAGCGGTTGATCAAAACTTTTTTAATTGAAATCCCCTTTTAAATGCTAATTTTCAAATGTTAAAACAAATAGAAAAATATCGTTTTATTTTAAAAAGAGAATAGAAAGAGCAAGATATTTTGAATATTGGTCAAAAATTGTTTGCTATTAATAGACAATATGTATTATTTGATTGTTTTATTGTACTTGTCGTTGTACTCAGTTTCTTTCATAATGCGCCCATCGAGAATGGTCAAGCAAGAAAATCCTTGTTTTATCAGACTCCCAGAGATTTTCTGAACCCTCTGGATGTGATTTATGCACATCCTTTTTATGCTCAGCCATCCCTATATGGCCGAGCTTTTTTTTGTCTTAAAACTTTAGTCGGGCTTGAGTGTCCCGACTAAATCAGACAGGACTCAGTCACGAATAACTGTGCCACTTACTGCATCAATGATCCGGCTTGGTTGCTGGCTTAAGCCTAAGTCACCATTCAGATAATTCAGATTCTGGTCAAAATAGCGGATCGCATCCTGCAGTGAGCGCGCAGGTTCCATTCCGGCAGGATTGGCGCTGGTCGAAACAATAAAACCGCCAAAGGCCTGACACAAGGCTACACAGAGCGGATGGTTGGTGACGCGGACTGCAACTTTGGGATGCTTGCCCTTAATCCAGCCAGGAATCTCCTGATGGGCAGGAAGCAGCCAGGTGGTGGCTCGTTCTGCTGGCCGATCATTACTCCAGGATTCAATCACCTGTTCACGCATTTCCTCAGTCAGATCCTGCAACAGATGTTCCACCTGTGAAAGATGAGCTGCCAATAGAATCACGCCTTTTTCAATCGAGCGCTGCTTCAAGGTCAAAATCTGATGAAATGCCTGTTCATTGTAGGGGTCGCAACCCAAGCCCCAAACAGCCTCTGTAGGATATGCCAAGACATGTCCGTCTTTAAGACATGCTGCTGCTTCGGCAACAGAGGTAGTGATCATGTGAATACCTTATACAAAATAGCAAAGTCCTATTGTGAACTTTATTTGAGGATACGACAACGCAGATACAGGCCGGCTTGTTGAGTAGTAAAGCCAAGCAGCTCCAGTTCCATCAGTTGGCTGGTCAAGGAAGATACTTCCTGCTGTAACTGAAGGCTGAGCTGATCCAGGGTCTGTCCGACCCAATCAAGTTGATTATAAAGATGAATTAAATGCGGTGGAATGGTACTTGCTTGCTCAGGCGGACTGTCTTTTTTTAAATGATTTGCATTTGATTGCCACTGGGTGGCTAAGGCCAGATCTTCGATTACTTGCTGTGGATGCTCAATTAAAATCGCGCCTTCACGAATCAGTTGATGACAGCCCTGATGATGTTCACTGTAAATATGCCCCGGGATGGCGAATGTGGTCTTGCCTTGTTCCGCTGCCCATTGTGCGGTCAGCAATGAACCGCTTTTCAAGGCGGCTTCTGCCACAATCACTCCGAGGCTTAAGCCACTGACAATTCGGTTACGCCGTGGAAAATGCTGCTGTAAGGGGGGAGTAAATGGCAAAAACTCAGTAATGACCGTACCTCCATGTTCGATGATTTGCTGACGTAGTGTTTGATGGGCAGCAGGGTAGGTCTGTTCAATGCCTGTGCCCATCACTGCAATCGTTCGCCGATGTTGTAATGCGGCCTGATGTGCTGCTTCATCAATCCCTTGTGCCAGGCCACTATTAATATAAAAACCTTGTTCACTCAAATAAAAAGCAAAGTCATAAGCGACTTGCCGGCCGTGCAGACTGGGCTTGCGACTCCCCACAATCGCGATTTGCGGTTGCAGCAATTGATCTGCATGCCCTTGCCCGAACAGGATTGGCGGCTTATGCGCATAATGACTCAATTGCTGTGGATATTCGGCATCTGTATGTAAAAGCACAAAGTCACTGTGCAACTGGATCTGCTCAAGACTGCGCTGAAAATGGAGCTGCGACTCACTTGACTGGAAATCTTGCAGGCGCTGAATGTGGTTTTTATGAATGCCCAACTTGCGCCATGTTTCGGTTTGAGAGGCATCAATTGCATGGGCGAGGTCTGCATAATGCTGACTGATTTTATAAAAGCTGCTGAGGGAGTGTTGCAGTAAATACCACAGCGTAATGGCATGGATTTGCGCTGTCGACAATGTATTCAACATGGTGAGACCTATTTCGGTGTCTTCTTATTATGGGTATGAGTTCAAACAAGAGGGATGATGCCGATCAATCCACATCATCCCGTTTAAAAGCTTAGTCTTCTAATAGTGGCGGCTGAATGTTAGCACCAACCTTGATTGGTAATTCACTTTCCAGCACATAGGCATAGCTCAACTGATCGAAGGTTTTAAATACCATGATCTGGCCAATACGCTCACCTGGCAATTGCACACGTTCTTTAGTTTTAGGATCAGTGACCACTTCACCTTTTTGATTCACACTAAAGACATGACCCGTCTGAACCCCATGTGCCGTACCACGGTCAATGGTGACCACACTATGACGTGCTGCAGTACCAATTGATCCCAATACACGCACAATCTGGCCACCGGCAGCAATATTTTCTGCATTGGTCGGATAGAACAGGGTCGGTAACATTGGATCGTATTCAGGTAAGACGCGATCACCGCGACGGACTTCAGCATTGTAACTATCCGTCAGTTCAAGTGTGGTTACATCACCTTCGCCACGTACCGCAATACCAGATGCCACCTGTTGCAGCTCAAGTGCAGCAGTATATTTCTTACCGTTTGCATCCGTAAATACATACGGTTCAGCTTCGCGATACACCGCATAGCGTTGACCCACTACCAGGCCGTGACCACGTGCATAAACTTTCTGGCCTTTGCCTGCCAGTACGCGCTGATCTGCAGTTCCGAGAATGTAGGGTGTGCCCTGAACTGAATCAGGCGCCAGAAGGGTATAGCGCTCTAGCCACTGCTTGATATGCTCAAGCGGAATCACGGGAATCGTATTATTTAAAGATTCAACACGAATCTGGGGTTGCAGAGAAGTACTGCCAAGATAGCGGCTGATAATACCTTCACAACCATCACCTTCGTCTTTACCAATAATTGGGCGGCCTTGGTAATCACACATCAGCAGGCGGTCACCCGGGAAAATCCAGTGTGGATTTTTCACGTGCTTATTACTGGCCCAGATTTCCGGCCAACGGACCGGATTTTTCAGGAAGCGTTTCGAGATATCCCAAAGCGTATCGCCTTTTTTCACCACATAAACGTTCGGTGCATTAGCTTTTAATGCCGGTGGATTGACGTTGCGCGCAGGTGCTGCCTCGGCAGAATGAATGGTCCCCATACTGACGCCTACACAAACGGCAAGTGCCAGCATCTGATTTTTAAACCCCAAGGCACTAAAAAATGGCATGCCCTTCAAAACCTTTTTCATTATCATAATTCCTAAAATTATGTGCGTAGTTGCGTTATAATAACGATCTTACACACATTTTTTTGATGAAGCATTCCCTTCATTTGGTTTTTTGATCAATGGCATAATTGAGGACGCAGTATGGCCTTATTACCTATTTTAAGTTTCCCGGATCCCCGTCTTCGTACCATTGCACAACCTGTCGAAGAAGTGACTGATGAAATTCGTCAGCTCGCTGCGGATATGTTTGAAACCATGTATGAAGCACCAGGTATCGGACTTGCCGCGACTCAGGTGGATCGTCATATTCAGCTGATTGTTATGGATCTGTCTGAAAATAAAGATCAACCGATGGTGTTTATTAACCCCAAAATCACACCATTGACTGAAGAAACGCAGCCTTACGAAGAAGGCTGTCTATCAGTTCCTCAAATATACGATAAAGTTGATCGTCCGTCACGCGTAAAAATTGAGGCAATTAATCTGGAAGGTCAAGCATTTGAGCTCGATGCTGACGGACTTCTCGCTGTGTGTATCCAACATGAAATGGATCACTTAAATGGCAAATTATTTGTCGATTATTTATCGCCATTAAAACGTCAACGTGCACGTGAAAAAGTGGAAAAACTGGTTCGCCAGCGTAATAAAGACAAGGTGGCAGTGAAACGCTAGGATCATTTTAAAGTTTATTTAAATGGTCTAGCAAAGCCCAATTCTGATTGGGCTTTGCTATAATCAACATAAGCATGTTTTAGGAATAGCCTGTGTTTTTACGCGCGGGGCTGCTATTTGCATTTGCAGCTGTGTTTCTACAGATTGCTGTATTTTTACAGCCTTTGTTACCGAAGCAATATCAGGTTGCTCCGGTCTGTGAAACCATCACGCGTGCGCTTTTTATCGCGACAGATGCTCATGCACAGCATAGCGCTGGCGAGCATAGTCACCTTATCCAATCTGATCATCTTCAACATGATCATCATGATGCCAATCATCAGTGTCAGTACTGTAAGGTTCATGCCAATTTAGTCTTACCGCCTGATCTGGACATCAAACAGGTTCTTGACCGGATTCATGTCCGTTTAATTGCCTATCAAAAAACCTTTAAGCATGTCTGGTTTGTCCTTCAGCAACTCTTCTTAATTCCTCAGGGGCGAGCGCCACCACTGCCTGCATAAATCTGCATTTTTCAGCTTGGGTTGGTATTGACTCAAGCTGTGCCTAATTTATGTATTTAGTGAGATAGAGAAATGGCTCAGCCTAAATTTTCTTTACAGCCACTTGCGGCTGCGATTTGTGTTGCTTGTTATTCTTCGATAGTGATGGCCAATGACGCCATGCCGGTTCAGACATTTGCCCCGATTGTGGTGACGTCAGCATCAGGTAATGATGCCAATGGGCTGATTGTCCGCGCTGATCCAAAACAGCCGATTCAACCGATTCCTGCCAGTGATGGTGCGGATTATTTGCAAAGTATTGTCGGTTTTAGTTCGGTCAATAGCGGTGCCGGTACCAATGGTGATGTGACGTTCCGCGGCATGTTTGGTTCACGAATTAAGATCCTAACTGATGGCACCGAAAACCTGGGCGCCTGTCCAAGTCGTATGGATTCGCCGACCTCTTATATTTCTCCGGAAAGCTATGACCGTATTTCGGTGATTAAAGGACCGCAAACGGTTCAGTATGCCAATACTGGCTCTGCGGCCACAGTGATTTTCGAACGTACACCGGAGCAGTTTGATCAAGATCAAAACTATCGCGGTCAGGCCAGTGTCTTGATGGGAGCTTTCGGACGTCTTGATCATAATGTGGAAGTCGCAGCAGGCGATGAACAGAAATATATTCGCCTCAATACCAATCGTTCGGTATTGAATAGCTATCAAGATGGAGATGGAACCACTGTACCTTCAGATTGGGAGCGCTGGAATGCGGATCTGGCATTGGGCTGGACTCCAGATACAGATACCTGGGTAGAGCTGACTGGCGGTAAAGCTGATGGTGAAGCAGTTTATGCCGGCCGTGCAATGGACGGTTCCAAGTTTGCCCGCGAAAGTTTAGGACTTCGTGTAGAAAAGAAAAATCTTACCGATATCATTCAAAAAGTCGAAGCTCAAGTGAACTATAACTTTAATGACCACGTTATGGATAACTTTAGTTTACGTGAGTTCCAGCCTGGAGGAATGATGAGTATGCCAATGGCGACCAATGTGACACGTAAAACATTGAACGCACGTATGGCAATGACCAATGAGTGGGATAAATTGCAGCTGATTACTGGTATTGATAGTCAGAACAATGAACATACTAAACGTAATGGAAGTCTGATGACGCCGTATCAAACTCAGCCACGAACTCAAGATATGGAATTCCAGTCTGTGGGGGCTTTTGGAGAATTGAGTTATCAGCTTAGTGATAACAATAAGCTAGTGTCTGGTGTTCGTCTTGATCAGGTCAATGTAGACGCTGTTCAATCTCAACAGGAACGCAAAGAAACTTTACCGAGTGCCTTTATTCGTTTTGAAAATCATCATCCCGATCATGACGATGGCAAGACCTATATGGGTCTGGGTTATGTCGAGCGTATGCCGGATTACTGGGAATTATTTAGTCCTAAAACGGGAAATGATAACGTCAATACTTTTGCCAATATTGATATTGAAAAGACATTACAGCTAGATTTTGGTTATCAACATGAGCATGGTCATTTCAACTCATGGGCATCCGCATACGCAGGTTTGATTAATGATTATGTGTTAACAACCTATAAACCTACTGGCATGATGAGAATGCTTGAAGCACATACCCGTAATGTCGATGCCACTATCGCTGGTGCAGAAGCTGGAATTGGTTACCAGTTTACTGACCGCCTGCAGGCCGATATCAGCGCCATGTATGCCTGGGGTGAAAACACCACAGATAATACGCCTTTGCCACAAATCTCTCCTTTAGAAGCCCGTGTTAACTTGCGTTATGTTCAAGACAAATATAATTTTGGATTGCTATGGCGTGTAGTGGGTGGTCAAAACCGGATCAGTCTTAACGAAGGTAATATTGTGGGTTATGACAACAAGCAGAGCGCAGGCTTTGGCACTTTGTCTTTAAACGGTAGCTATCATATTATGGATAGCGTGGATGTATCAGTCGGAGTCGATAATGTCCTAGACCGGACTTATACCGAGCACTTAAATAAAATGGGGGCTTCCGGGACAGGTTTACCAACAACCGAGCAGTTTAATAATATGGGACGTAATTACTGGGCACGTGTCAGTATGAAATTCTAATTGTTACTCAGTACTCCAAAAGCCATTGCTCAATAGCGATGGCTTTTTAATTTTTAGCGTTGCAATCAATTTTTCCATATTTAAATAGGGCCTATGTATCTTGGAAGAAGACCGGATAAAACAAGTTTTGTGTATATAAACGCCAGGTTGATGAAAAATCAAACAAGAATAGAATGTGAATTGAACGATATAAGTCATGTGATAAAGACTTTTATAATTTAAATTCAAATAAAACAATATCTTATTGATTTAGTGGGTAGGTTTTGTTGAAGGTGCTCAATAAAATTCAAAAATAATGAAAATAAATTAACTATATATAACAATTATTTGTATTTTTATTGGTTTGAAAAATAAACACACGAAAAAAAATCTTTGCAAGAAGTGTTGCAAGGGCTCTGAAATGCTGTAGAATGCACATCCATCGGCGGTGATGAAGATTAAAACTTCTGATAAAACAGTGACTTAGTTAAGTTTAATTGAGTTGGGTTTTATTTGATAAGTTTAAAAATAATCTGAATTACTGGTTGACTTTCTAGAGATAGAGAGTAATATAGCCGACCTAGCTTGCTGGTGACGAATTAGCAAGAAGATCATTAAGAGATTATGAAGAACAACTTGTGTGGATTTTTACTGGTTGATCGATCGAAATTATTTTCATTGATTGATGGTAGAAATTACTCGAAGTTTATTTGAGAAATATTTGTCAGAAAATTGATGAGCCAAGATTGGCA